>JAEYUK010000219.1 GCA_023432655.1 Pseudomonadota bacterium
AGCCGACTCTTCTTATGGGCGCAGGACCTGTTCCTATTCCTGAAGAAGTGGCCCGTGCCAACTCTCTTGTGATCTCTCACTTGGGTGAGCCGATGAACACCATCGTGAAGAAGATTCAGGAGATGGGGCAATATTTATTCCAAACGAGGTCTTCTAAGATCTTTGGGATTTCAGGACCATCCTCGTCCGCCATGGAAATGGCAGTGACTTCTCTCCTCTATCCGGGAAGAAAAGTCTTAGTCCTTAATCTTGGAACATTCTCCAATCGTTTTGCCGAACTTTCCCGGGGAGTGGGAGCAGAAGTGGTAGAACTTTTTCCAGCGCCAGCATCGCCATTTCGTGTCAGTGATGTGGCCGCGGCTTTAGAGAAAGATCGCTTTGATGTTCTAACTATCGTCCAGGGTGAAACATCTTGTGGGATTAAAAACGTTGAGCTTGAACAGATCGTTAAACTAGCTAAAACTAAAAACGTCAGAACCATCGTTGATACAGTTTGTACTCTTTCGACTATGCCATTTTTTATGGATGAATGGGAAATCGATATCGTCGTAACCGGAGGACAAAAAGGCCTTTCTTCTGTGGCCGGAGTTTCCCTTATCGCTTTTTCTGAAGAAGCTTATGCTTTCGTTCAAAACCGCGAAACTCTTATGCCTCACTGGTGCCTTGATCCAAGACGCGCTAATAAATTCTGGTGTCATCATGAGTACCATTACACCGCTCCAGTAAATGGTGTGAATGCCCTTTATGAAGCCCTAAGGCTCATTAGCGAAGAGACACTTGAGAAGCGCCAGGAACGTCATGCAAACTCCTCTAAACTTCTTCAAACAAGTCTTGAAAAGATGGGACTTTCTCTTTATGCCCCGGCCGATTGCCGTCTGAATTCAGTCGTGGCGATCAATAACCCTGAAGGCATTAACACTAAAGAACTCATCACTTACATCAAAGATACCTTTAACGTGGAAATCTCAGGGGCCTTCGGTCTTAACGTGATCCGCGTGGGCCAAATGGGTGAACAGTGCCGTCCGCAAAACGTGAAGCGCGTTTTAGAGGCCATCGGAAAGGCCTACGTTCATTTTGGAGTTAAGCTAGATCTTCAAGTCTTAGAATCACTATAAATCGTTAATACTTAAGGGGAGAGACGTTAGTTATACAGAGTGTGTAATTAATTCTCTCCTCCCCTTGGGCCATAAATTTTGTGATAAATTCTCCTCATATACTACCAGGAGAACTCGCATGAATTTTAAATCACTGGCCATTTCCGCATTAGCACTTATCTCTGTCCAGTCCCAGGCGGCACTTATTAGTCCCATATATAAATACATCCTCACTAATGGCAAAGTGGTAGAGCTCATGGGCGAAAACCAATCAAAAGGTACTGCCTACTATTACGACTATGCTTTAAGTAAACGAGTAGAAGTAAAACTTGAAGATGCTTCCAGAGAAACGAAGAAAAGAATTAATGGAGTGAAGGCCGGTGAATTTGTGGCGGCCACTACAGATCAAGGCGAAACCATCTGTACCACATATAATGTTTTCGAAAATGGCATGGCCTACCTTGGCTGCAGAACCGGCAAGAAAGTTTCTCACAATGGTCCAACTCGTCATCAAGTTGGTGGTTATACTGCTAAGACTGAAAATCTTCTTGCTGAACTAGATGAAGTTGATGGATTCAAAAAAGGTGAAACCGCTGAACTTCTTAAACAAGTGGACAATATGAAAGTTGGGAAGAAAGTTAAGGTCAAAGCGATCTTTAGCAATGGTTTAGTTTTAGTTGAAAGTGCTAACCCGCTAGCTAAACTTGATACCAGTTCTACTCTTCTTAAAACAAATGTCATTGTTGTTTCAACTCGTGACCTTGCTAAACTTTAATTAACAAAATCTCAGGGTGAATGCTGATAAAAAAGATTCACCCTGCATTCTCTTAACGGATCATAGCGCTTATCTGAATTCATCCTCTCAGCAATCTTTCTTAAGTTTATTTGAAATCCATAAAACTCGCGGTGATAGCTCCAGAACAAGAGATGAGCTTCTTTAAGTGTTTGAAGATCAGCTCCGGTCATTAAACCGAGATCCAGATCTTTGCCTTTAACGTAAATGTATCTTGGTGCCACTTCCCGATAGGCTTTATCTTGAATGGCAAAAATTTCCAAGAACTCGTCCAGTGAAGCCCCTTCGCTGAGTTTTTTCTTAAGAACTGGTGACAGGTAACACTTATTCGTGTTGGGGTTCCAACCGTTCCACATAAAAAGATCCATCATATCCATACTGATGGCATCGATGAGTTCTGTTCGGTAATAGGAAAAGTGTTCGTGAAAAACAACCAGAGGATTTGATCCCTTAAAGTACTTCCGATAAAGAGGTTTAAGACGTGTTTCATAGAACTGATTGAGAGTTAAATCAATAAGAGTCTTTTCATTTTCTATAAAGACATCAACTTCTGCGTGACCTAGTTCATGAAAGATAGTCGACACCTGAGGGAAACCAGCGAGGTTGTTTCCCATGATCTTCCTGGGGTCCAGAACTTGGTATTTTCCCCCATTTTTTATCAGCAAATTTTCAGCGAGAGAAATCGTGTTGGTCTTATCATTATAAGTGGCAGTAGCGTCGGGGCTAAAGATTTGTCCAAGTTTAGAGAATTTAGTCACTCGGATGTGGCGTTCAAGCTCCACTCCTCGTTCTGAACGGTCAAGATAAATAATATCTTTGAGTCCATCATAGAATGTCTTCAAAGAAGAGGCATTAACAGAAAAAGCAAAGAAAAGAGATAACCAAGTTAGATTTTTCATCCATCAATTAGCTCTTTCACGTAAGCATAAGACAAGACCAATACGTGAGATGTAAGGGAATATTACTTTATCGTAGCCAAAGGTGGTCTGACACAGGTCTAATCCTCGAATGAATATTCATTCGAGGATTAGTTTTTTCAAGATTCTGTCTTAAACTCTATTTATCTTTCCTATGCTCTTCGCCTTCACAATCACAATTGACTTCAGGTTTGCCGCACTCATGACAAATTTCGGCCTTCTTCTTCCTATCTTTCTTATCATCTTTTAAAATATTTTGGACATCATTGTGATCTTTTGACTTTCGCGTTGAATGGACATCATTGGCGTAAACGGATGTTAACGAAAGAGTAAGAATGACAAAAAGATACTTCATACTGTTATTCCTTTTTGGTTAATTTTTGATTCGATTAAATAATATATCGTAGGTAAGACAATTAATGTAAGTAATGTAGAGGCAACAATACCGCCAATAATCACAACCGCTACAGGCTTTTGAACTTCAGCACCAGTACTGCTGGAAAATGCCATCGGAATAAATCCTAAGACATCGGTCATCGCGGTCATTAAGACCGGGCGTAATCTGAGGCCTGCACCTTTAATGATCGCTTCTTTACCTCGTATACCTGCATTCTGAAGCTCATTGAAGAAATTTACCAAGACGACCCCGTTAAGAACACAAATCCCACAAAGAGCGATAAACCCTACTCCAGCGGACAACGTAAAGGGTTGACCAGAGAGAGTAAGAGAAATTAATCCTCCAACTAGAGCAAGGGGTACCGTACAAGCAACCAGAGCCGTTTGCCATATCTTACCAAACGCTGCATGGATCATGAGAAGAATAAGAAAGAGCGTTAGAGGCCCAAGAACATAAAGTCTTTCTTTTGCTTCTTTGAGGTTTTTAAAATTTCCGCCCCATTCAAGAAAAATTCCTTCCGGAAGCTTAAGTTCTTTTTCAATTTTATCTTTAGCTTCATTTACGAAGGCTTCGGTATCCTTTCCTCTTGGATTGATAAGAACGGCAATCCTTCGTTTTGCCTGTTCTCTTGAAAAGGAACTGTAATTATCCTTAAAGCGAATTTTAGCAACTTCTTTTAAAGGGATCGTTTTATTACCTGCGATCGTAACAGGAATAAGAGAGATTTCTTCCAAGTCTTCACGGTAGTTATCATTTAAACGAACTACGATGTCGAACTTCTTCTGCCCTTCGAAAAACTTTCCTACTTCCTGTCCACCCAGTCCAATCCCTACAGCTTCCAGAATCTCGGCACTAGAAATGCCATAAATCTTAATCTTATCTTGAAGTGGCACAATTTCCAGAACAGATTGTTTGCCCTTGGCTTCTACTTCCACATCGCCCGAACCTTGAATCGTTTTAAGCAGAACTTCTATTTTTTCGGCAGTCTCTGTCGCCACTTCCATGTTATCGCCAAAGACTTTCACTGATACGTCAGCACGAGTACCCTCCATAAGTTCATTAAAACGAAGCTGTATAGGTTGGCTTACAAGGAGTCTCTGTCCCGGAACCTCTTCTTCCAGATTCTTAACAATCTCATCGATGATCTGTGCTTTTGACCGCTCACTTTTACCCATATCAAGCATCACGTATGAGTCAGAGATATTCGGTCCCATTGGGTCGAGTGCAATGTCCGCTGTTCCAATCCTGGAAAATACATGACCCACCTCTGGAGTTCGCAACATCACTTCCATGGACTTTTTATCTAATTCAACTGAATGAGTAATCCCCGTAGTTACTGGTCTAATGAATTGAACTGCGATTGAACCTTCGTCTAGTCGGGGCAAGAACTCTCCGCCCATGCGAGAATAAAGGAATGCTCCTCCGAGCAGAAAAGCTATCATCCCAAGAATGATGACCCTGCTACGACTAAGGGCCTTTTCTAATACTGGAAGATAAGTTTGGTGCAAGGCCCTCATAATCCAAGGCTCTTTATCTTCAGTATTCCTTCCCAAAATTAGCATGCACATTGATGGAACAAATGTGAAAGATAGTATCAATGATCCTAAAATAGCGATAATAAAGGTGGAGGCCATAGGGATAAACATCTTCCCTTCAACTCCGACGAAAGCAAAAACCGGCAAAAAGGACATGGCCACTATGATTTCGCCAAACCCTGCAGATTTTCTAATTTGTAGAGTGGCATCCAAAATAGTGTTTCTTTTTTCTTCGAGTGTTAGAGCTCTTCCTAGTTCTTTTTTCTTTTCGCTGAGAAGTCTTAAACAATTATCGAGAACTATTGCGGCACCGTCAGTAATAACACCAAAGTCTAATGCCCCCAGACTCATAAGGTTCCCACTGATACCGAGTTTTTTCATTACAATAAAGCTAAACAGCAAAGAAAGAGGAATAACAATAGCGGTGATGAGGGCGGCCCTTACGTTTCCAACCAGTAAGAGAAGGACTATGATTACAAGGACCGCCCCTGCTATAATATTCTCATTTACTGTTTTAATCGTTTCATCAACTAATTCAGAACGATCATAGACTGTCCTGATCTGAATTCCCGTCGGTAGTGTTTTCGAAATCTCTAACACTTTTTCATGCACAAACGCTGCAACTTCTCGGGAATTTGCACCAGATAACATCAGAACAGTTCCTAGGACTACTTCATTACCATCGAGGAGTGCCGCACCAGTACGCTTGGCCTCGCCTATTTTAACCTGTCCCACATCCTTCACCCGAAGAACGTTGAGATTCTCTAAGGTTTTAATCGGAATATTTTCGATGTCATCGATCGACTCAAATAATCCCTTGGCCACCACCAGGAACTGGTCGCCAGTTTGCTCGATGTAACTACCACCAACATTCCTATTTACCTTCTCAATGGAAGCTGCAATATCGGCCCAGTCCAGACCATAGGAGGACATTTTCCGGGGATCAGGTAAAATGAGATACTGCTTTTCATACCCACCAATGGTATTAACTTCGGCAACCCCCTGAACTGTTAAAAGTCGAGGTTTGACGTACCACTCCTGAAGAGCACGTAGTTCAGAAAGCTGCGCTTTTCTTTGTTCACCTGAGGCAGTCTCTTCAAAATCTATTACGAAGTGATAGATTTCTCCCAGACCGGTAGTAACAGGTGACATGATCGGATTTGCACCAAAAGGTAATTCTCCTCTCAGAGATTGCAGTCTTTCAGAAACAAGTTGTCTACTTAGATAAATATCTGTGCCGTCGACAAAACTGACAGTAACCTGAGAAAGGGAAAAACGAGTTATCGACCGTACTTGATCAACACCTGGAATACCGTTTAAAGACATCTCGATGGGTAGTGTTACCAATCTTTCAATTTCTTCAGGTCCAAGCCCTTCAACTTTTGTATTAACCTGCACCTGTACATTGGTAATGTCAGGTACGGCATCAATCGCCAAACCTTTGAATGCATAAACCCCAAAGACAACCAAGCATAGGGTAAGGATCAGAATCTGAAAGGGATGGTAAAGACAATAACTGACAATTTTTTTAATCATATATTATTATCCTAATGGGCACAGCTATCAACAGTGCTTGAATTTAAGTCAGCTTCGGTAAGGCGGAGAAAATGAACTCCTTCGATGGCCACTTCATCCATGGGTTCTAGATCCTCCGAAGAAATTAAAACCGAAGCTCCCTCAGTCTTCATCACGTTTACGATGACGAAGGTAATATCTTCTTCAATTTTCCGATAGACACCTTGGGTAAATTTAATTTTCACCAAAGAGCTCGAAGGAATTAACCAAGGGCCATGGTCCTTTAACTTATGAAACTTAATACCCATCGTACGTAGTGATTTTGGAGAAAGCTTGAAAGAACCATCTTCATTCTTCTCTCCTGCGGCGAAAGCTGTGTTTAAGAAAAGTAAAATGACAGCAATTAAAGTGGATTTCATAAATGGACCTCGTTAAGTGTTCCACTGAGACGATAATATTCAATTGAGAGCCTTAAGATTTTTTCCTCAAGCTCTAATTTGGAAGAAATAACATCGCGCCAGATTCTGTGGGATTCAAGGAATGAAGTGGGACTTATTAATCCTTGCGAGTAAAGCTTTTCAATTCGTTCGTGAGTTTTAAAGAGTTCTTTCTTAGATGGCAATTTTTTCAAGGTAGATTTCAACCCTTTGATTCGCACATCGAGAGACTCTTTCTGGAGATCTTCTTTACGTTTTAGTAAATTAAACTGAGTTTTAGTGTTTAAAAGATTGACTGAAGCTAGAGCCTTCCCCTCTTTATTCGTTTGCCAAGCAGGGATTGGAATCGAAACAGAAACTCCATATAACTTTTCAGAAATTCTTTCCACTTTATCTTCCATAAACATTGGTCCGATTGTGATTCCTTCCCAAGGTGCAGCTTTTTGAAAGTTCAATTCTTCCTGAGCGATTTTAGTCTCAAGACCGATTCTCTGAAGGTTCAAAGATAGATAATTGCTATTACGGTTGATCGCTAAAGGGTGATGGTGATCCTTCATCACTCGGAGAACTTCTTCTTTAATGTAACCACCATTTAAGAAGAAAAAGAGAAGAATCTCTTCTTCCTGATCCTCCTCAAGAGTTATTTTATTATTCACTTCAGCTTGTTGAAGCCGAAAATTTAAAAGGGAAGCCTCTTGTTCAGGAGTTAAAGCGGGACGCTTTTTAAGGGCCATTATAACTTCAGATAATGACTGCGACACCTCTCTATTCACTTCCAAAGTTTCATTCAAATGTATTAAATGATGAATATTCAGCAGCACTTCTTCGATAATTTGTTCTTTGGTAATCCTTAACTCGTTCTTTTTGCTTTCATAAATTAAAGAACCCTTGTTACGTAGGGAATCTCTTTTCCCGCCTAAATCAAGCTCTTGGGATAAAATGATTTGGGTCTGACGGGTATCATTTCCATGAACGGTCTGAACTTCCAAAATGGGATTAGGTCTTTGGCCGAGTGCCTTATCAAGATTGCTGGTTGCCTTAACTTCTAAATCCTTTAATAGGACAAGTTGATGTCTCTCCTTCATGCATTCTAGAATGTCATTAAGTGATTGAGGCGCTGGACATGCCTCTTGAGCATACCCAGTAATTGATGCTAATAGCACCAATACAGAAAATATTAGTTTCATAAAAACTCTAAATTAAATGTTAATGAGTATAAAAGACGAAATCAGGCAATAGGAGGCCTGAGGGCGGGGCCTACAGTTATCCCTTGAAAGTTCTGCTCAATACGGCAGAAATCAACAATCACAATGAAATTAGAAGGAATCGATATAACAGCGGATTTTTTGATGATCTTGGAAGAACAGCCAAAAGAACAATGAGAAACATCGTGATCTTTTGAACTATGTTCCACATCGCTACAAGCGCTTTCTTTAAGTGCCTCAATCTGGCAATTCTCTTCAAATTCAGGAGTATTGCAGCAATCTGCAAAAACAGAGTAAGAAAATAGAATGGTTAGTATGAGGACTAAAAACTTCACGTTGTTATTGTAATTGAATGAATTAGTAAAGACAAGGGAGCCCCAGCTCCCCTCCCTTTTTAACATTTAATTAAGATGTTTCTTGCCCAACTCGCCAATAATCTTAGCGACGGCTTCCTGCACACTTTGACTCGTACCTTCAGGGGCATTAAAACCGATTTTACCTAACCACTGCTGGAATAAATTCTGAGCAATGCCAGCAGGTGTTGTATTTTGAAAAAGATTTAAAAAAATAATATGGAGTCGAATTTTCTTGAAACCAGCTTCCATAATGTTTCAAGATTCATCCTTTAAGCTAAGATGTTATATTCGGATTAAAACAAGACATCAGGAAATCCGTCATTAAGATACCTTTTCACTTCTTCGATAAAAACCTGAATGTTGACATTCATTTTAGAATGATTGGCCGTCACCGCCCAAATATCGGTCGGCCCTACGCTATAATCTTCAAGAAGGGGAATCAGCTTGCCCTTTCTCATTTCTTTAAAAACATATGAGCCAGGCAAACGGACGATGCCGATATCATTTAAGGCCGCGTCCAATAAAACTCTGGGATTGTTAGTTTTAAAGCGTGATTTAATTTCTATATTTATCGTCTTATGAGACTTTTTAAAATTCCAAGTGCCACTTCCTAAGCATTGATGCAGATAAAGCTCTTCAGGCTTTTTCGGAATTCCGTTTTGCTTGGCATACTCTCTCGTGCAACAGACAAACTCGCGTCTCGAAGCAATCTTTTGCGCTCTAAGAGAGGAGTCTTGGAGATGCCCGAAGCGAATGGCGACATCAAACTTGTCCTCAATGAGATTCACAATTTTAGAATTGAAATCGAGTTCAATTTTAAGTTCGGGGTATTTCTTTAGAAGCTTTAAAGCAACCGGAGCAATAAAGTTCTCTCCAAAGATTCCCGCTAAAGTCACTCTCAATACCCCACGGGGAGTTTGCGACAGACTAATCGCCTCCTCTTTGGCCTCCGTGAGTTTTCGTAAGGACTCCTGACAACTCGATAAAAAGGCTTCCCCTTGAGTGGTGAGTTGAATCTTTCGGGTTGAGCGCACCAGGAGGGCAAAACCTAATTCTTCTTCCAGGGAAGAGACGCTCTTAGAGATGTGGGATTTCGAGACTTTTAGGGCGGAAGCCGCTTTCGAAAAAGAACCTGATTCCGCCACATTAGTAAAGGCGATAAGCCCTTCGATCCATTTAATTGTTTCCATATGGAAACAGTGTTGTGCCAACGCAGTGAATAGTCAAGAGTTGATGAAAACCCCTATAATAGACCCTTCATTTACTCAAGGAGAAGGTATGAAAGTTAAAGCAGCAGTAGCGTGGGCAGCAGGACAACCTCTTAGCATCGAAGAAGTAGATCTAGAAGGACCTAAGAAAGGCGAAGTGCTAGTTCGCATTGTTGCAACTGGTGTTTGTCATACCGACGCCTTTACTCTCTCAGGTTCTGACCCAGAAGGGATATTCCCCGTCATTCTAGGACATGAAGGGGCCGGTGTGGTTGAAGAAGTTGGTGAAGGTGTAACGACCCTTAAAAAAGGCGATCATGTCATCCCTCTTTATACTCCGGAATGCCGGACCTGTAAGTTTTGTCTTTCCGGTAAAACCAATCTCTGCCAAAGGATTCGGGAAACTCAAGGTAAAGGACTCATGCCGGATGGAACGACTCGTTTTTCTAAAGACGGCAAACCTATCTTTCACTACATGGGAACTTCCACCTTCGCTGAATACACCGTCGTTCCAGAAATTTCTCTGGCAAAAATTGATGAGAAAGCTCCGTTAGATAAAGTTTGTCTTCTTGGTTGTGGAGTCACAACGGGAATCGGCGCTGTTCTCAATACCGCCAAGGTTGAAAAAGACAGTAACATTGCTGTCTTTGGAATTGGTGGCATTGGTCTTTCTGTTATTCAAGGAGCGAAAATTGCTCAGGCCAAAAAGATCATTGCCGTTGATATCAATAATGATAAGAAAAAAATCGCTGAGGACTTTGGTGCCACTGATTTTGTGAACCCAAAAGAAATTGAGGGAACCATTGTTAATAAAATCGTCGAGATGACAGATGGCGGGGTCGACTATTCCTTCGAATGTGTAGGTAATGTTAAACTGATGAGAGATGCACTGGAGTGCTGTCACAAGGGCTGGGGAGAATCCATCATTATTGGTGTCGCAGGCGCGGGACAAGAAATCTCTACTCGTCCCTTTCAATTAGTGACCGGACGAGTTTGGAAAGGATCTGCTTTCGGCGGCGTGAAAGGAAGAACTGAACTTCCTGGATACGTTGATAAGTACATGAAGGGCGAAATTAAGTTAGATGAACTCGTGACTTTTACCATGCCACTTGAAAAAATTAATGAAGCGTTCGATTATATGCATGATGGGAAGGCCATTCGCTCAGTGATACTTTTTGGAGATAAGAAGTAATGGAAGTAATAAGACTCATAGGTAAAGAAGCTCGATGCTATGTGAATGAACTGGCAGAACTTCGTCTCAAGGTCTTCTATGATTATCCTTACCTCTATGAAGGTAATCTCGAGTACGAGAAAAAATACCTGGAGACCTACTTCAAAGCGGAGCATTCGATCATCGTCCTTCTGAAAGACCATGATAAAATTGTGGGGGCAACCACCGGTATCTGGGCCCATGAAGAGGAAGAACATTTTCGAGAACCATTCCGGACCTGGGGATTAAATCCCGAAGAGGTCTTCTACTTTGGAGAATCAGTTCTTCTTAGAGAGTACCGCGGCCAAGGCCATGGAAAAGTATTTTTCCAGGAAAGAGAAAGATACGCTCGAACACTCCCCTTCATAAAACATCTGTCCTTCTGCGGAGTCGTTCGAGAGAATCATCCCTTAGAACCCCAGGGATACAAACCGCTGGATCGTTTTTGGGAATCACAGGGTTTTAAAAAGGCCCAGGGGCTAGTGACTGAATATCACTGGAAAGATCGCGGGGATGAACAAGAAACAAATAAAAAAATGCAATATTGGATCAAGGAGATTAAATGACAACTTTAGAATTAGTAAGAAAGTACTATGACTGCTTTAACGCCAAAGATTTTGAAGGACAGCTCTCACTCCTTACTGACGACGTTATTCATGACATCAATCAGGGTGAGCGACAAACTGGTAAAGAGACGTTTAGAAAATTTCTAGGTATCATGGATACGAACTATGATGAATTCCTTGATAACATGGTCATCATGGCAACAGAAGATGGAAAGCGTGCCAGTGCCGAGTTCATTTGTAATGGCACCTATAAAGTGACGGCCGAAGGACTTCCAGCTGCTCGTGGCCAGAAGTATCGTCTACCGGTTGGCGCCTTCTTCGAAATCGCTAATGGAAAAATTGCTCGGGTCACAAACTATTACAATCTCGAAGATTGGATCAACCAGGTAAAATAATATGAAAGTTTCAGTCATCAGTTATTCTCTTTCTAATCAACCCAAAACACTCAAGGAGTGGGAAGAGAGACTGATTACTGAAATTAACCAGCTCGCCACTCACTCAGAAATCATACTCTATCCTGAACTTTTTCTTATGGGATTAAGTGACTATTTCGTAGGAATGGTAGAGAAACAACTTCTCGACATCGCGGCCTACACCTATGAAAAGCTCCTGCCTAAACTGACAGAAACCCTTCATGGTAAAAATATTCTGCTTTGTCTGGGAAGTGGCCCACGAGTTGAAGAAGATAAGCTTTATAATACATCTGCCATCTGGGTGAAAGATACTTGGGTCTATCAGGATAAAATCCATTTAACTCCCTGGGAGACTGCTTTCACTGCCGGCAATGCTGTGAGGTTATTTGAATTTAAAAATTTAAGAACCGCTTGTGTCATCTGCTTTGATATGGAACAACCAGGTCTGGCTTTGTATCTGAAAAAAGCGGGAGTGGATTTAATCTTGTGCCCATCTGCCACGACTAATAAGAACGGCAATCAGAGAGTAAATCGCTGTGCTTCTTCACGTGCGGTGGAATTAGGTGCGGCCGTTTTCACTTCTCCGCTGGTAGGACAAAGTGAATGTGAGCTGGTAGACCATAATGAAGGACGTCAGGGCCTTTTCCTTCCAGCTCAAGAAGCGGTCACAGTGGAGCAAGAGCAGTTTTCCGAATACTCGAATCAAAAGTATGTCATTCAGGAGTACGATCTGGATACGACCATGCTTAAAAAACTCAAAGAAGAAGATGAAGAGACTAAGCCCTATTTCAAAGGCGATCTCATTTAGAAAGCTCCCCTAAAGGGGCGGTCAATTGCATATTCGAAAATAATTCTGCCAGACTTTTCAAATTCCCGAAAAAGATGTCCACCTATCTTCTCCATGGCCTTTTGCGAGCGGATGTTATTTGAATCAACGTGGAAGAGGGCCCGCTTGAAATGAGTTAGAGCGTGATTAATCATTAGATGTTTCATCTGCCGGTTATACTCTCCGCCCCAGTATTTTCGAGCTAAGAAAGTATACCCAATAACAACATCACCTTTTTTCAGATCGGCCTCGTAGTACCTGGAGCTTCCAATTATTTTGGAGGTGGATTTATCTATCACTACTAAGGCACCGCCGCTCTTTAAAGAATCTTGAAAAAGAGAGGTAAAAACGTCGAGTTGATAACGATTTTTAAAGGGGTGTTGCTCCCAGATCAATGGATCGGAGGCCACCTCATAAAGGTCCTTAAAATCAGTCTCAAGTAGAGGTCTGATAAGGATACGTTCATTCTGCAAAGTGGGTTGCAAAATCAATTCAACCATCCTGATTTTTCTTCATCACCATCGTTAAAATAGTTGCTACCGCTACTGAGTCACCGGTTTCATCGTAAACATCAACCAGCCACTTCACGATACCTTTGGCAATATCGTCCGGTGACCTCTTCTCCTGATCAATTTTCTCTTTGCAGGTGAAGCGCACACCGATGGTGGCACCAGGGTAGACAGGTTTAATAAATCGGCATTCATCTAATCCATAGTTTAAAAGTACTGGGCCTTTCGGTGGATCAACAAATAGGCCTGCCGCTCGGGAGAGAATGAAATAGCCATGGGCCACTCGGCCTTTAAAGATGGTGCCTTCAAGGGACTTCTCATCCATGTGGGCATAGAACTTGTCTCCCGAAAGATCAGCGAAGTCTTCGATGTCCTTCAAAGTGACTTGATGTTTTTCAGTAATAAGCGTGTCACCAACTTTCAACTCTTCAAAGTATTTACGGAATGGATGAACATCAGAAATCGTCTGCTTCGCTCCATACTGGTATTGATTAGTAATTTTTGTAAGAGTCGTAGGACTGCCTTGAATGGCCGTGCGCTGAAGGTAGTGCATAACTCCACGCTTACCACCCATTTCTTCCCCACCGCCGGCGCGTCCCGGGCCACCATGAACCATCATTGGCATAGGCGAACCATGTCCGGTACTCTCTTTCGCGCAGTCGGCATTGAGCACCAGAATACGGCCGTGCATACTGGCCGCTTCCACCACAAACTCAGCTGCAATCTCATCATCGGCAGTTACAATAGAAGAAACTAATGAACCAAGACCCATGCGAGAAAGCTCGATAGCATCTTCTGTCGTTTTATAAGGCATGAGTGTAGAAACCGGACCAAAAGCTTCAATGTTATGACAGTCTGTTTTCTCAAATGGCCTTTCATTTAAGAACAAGATTGGCGGCATGAAGGCACCTTTTTGGGCATCAGCTCCTACGACATTAAATTCATCCAGGTTTCCGAAAACAATTTTTTGCGACTTGGAAAGGGCGTTGACCTTCTCGCGCACTTCTTTCCGTTGAGCTTCCCCGGCAAGGGATCCCATACGAACGTCTTTAAGTTCTGGATTCCCAATAGTCGTTGTCGCCAGACGTTTTGAGAGTCCTTCCTGAACAGCTTCAATAAGATTTTCAGGAACGATTAGGCGCCGAACGGCGGTACATTTCTGACCTGCCTTGATGGTGATTTCTTTGGCCGCTTCTTTAATAAAAATATCGAACTCAGGAGAATCTCTCTTCACATCGAGACCCAGCACCATCGCGTTTAAAGAATCTGCTTCCAGGTTAAAGGGAACTGACTCTTCTACTAATCTTGGATGGGACTTAAGCATTTTCCCAGTGGAAGCCGAACCCGTGAAGGTCACGACATCTTGATTCATGACATGATCAAGAATACCGTTTGCCGATCCGCAAATAAGCTGGAGGGACCCTTCAGGTAAAATTCCCGAAGCGATGATCTCTCTCGCTACGGCTTCAGTTAGAAAACTCGTGATGGTCGCCGGTTTCACAATCGCCGGAACACCCGCAAATAAGTTCACTGCTATTTTTTCGAGCATCCCCCAAACAGGGAAATTGAAAGCATTAATGTGAATCGCTACACCTTGCTTGGGAACAGCGATATGATGACCAATAAAACTTCCGCCCTTCGAGAGTTTTTCCATCTCACCATCAACGTAATAAGGAAGATCCGGAAACTGACGGCGAAGAGAGGCATACGCAAATAAGTTACCAATCCCACCTTCAATATCAATCCAAGAATCTACGCGGGTGGCACCAGTGAGATAACTGATCTTATAGAACTCTTCTTTTTTCTCTGTGAGGTGAAGGGCCAGGGCCTTTAACATCCGGCCACGTTCCTGAAAAGTCATCTTACGAAGCTTCTTCCCACCCGTGGTTCGAGCATAATCCATCATATCGCCAAAACTAAGACCACGAGAACTAGCAGTATAAATGGCCTCTCCAGTTACAGCATTGAAAAGGGTTTGACCTTCACCAAGGCCAGGAGTCCATTTACCAAGGGCATAGTTTTCTAAGTGGCGCATATCTCTTCCTTAACTGGGTAATTTTGTAAGATGTTAGTTTAACATTAGTGCTATTAGATGCAAAATTAGTTCTTGCTTGAATTGCGTTAAAAAAGGCACCTTTTAACGGCGCTTAACCCTTTTACTTTTCTGGGAATCATCACCTCTCATCTTTCCTCCATGACCACCAACTTTCTCGCGCAGATCTTTTTTCTCAAACTTCTTTTCAATCACTCTCATAAGCGCCTCCTTAATCATTTAATCCTAGTTTAAAAAAATTATTCTTAAGACTTAATCTCGGCCCAAAGTTCCAAAATCAAAACGAACAAAAATCATTATTTAATTTCTCTGGTCCACAAATTGCACCCAATGAATAAGGAGAACTATATGAAAATGTTTAAAGATAAAGTTGTGATTGTTACAGGTGCCGGGTCAGGTATAGGCCAGGCCACCGCTCGGGCCTTTGCCCAGGAAGGCGCTAAAGTCATAGTAAGTGACATACGTGTGCAAGATGGCCTTGCCACCCTAGAGTCGATAATAAAAGATAACGGCGAAGCACATTTCATCATGTGTGATGTATCGAATGAAGAACAGGTAAAAAACCTGATTGATAAAACGGTTGAACATTATGGACGGCTTGACTGCGCCTACAACAACGCAGGAGTGGAAGGATCTCCTTGCTCTACAGTAGAGTGCTCCACTGAAAACTGGGACAAGACCATCAACATCAATCTCAAAGGTGTTTGGCTCTGTATGAAGTATGAAATTCCCGCTATGCTCAAACAGGGTAAAGGAAGCATCGTGAACTGCTCTTCCATCGCGGGCCTGGTTGGCCTTGAAACGATACCGGCCTATGTCGCCAGTAAACATGGAGTCATAGGCCTCACAGAAACGACAGCTTTGGAATTTGCTAAAAAAAATATAAGAGTCAACGCCGTTTGCCCTGGCGCCATTCATACACCGATGCTCGAGCGCTTCACCCATGGTGAAGAACAAACCATGCCGAACAAGACCCGATGGGAAGAGTTGGGCGTCCCGAAGAAATTGCAGATAGCGTTCTTTGGCTCTGCTCAGATAGGGCTTCATATGTCACCGGCCAGGCAATCGCAGTGGATGGTGGCTGGGTGGCCCACTGATTAAAGCGGTTTGATAATGAAATAAATGTAAATGCTAATGATCGCTGCAAAAAAACACCAAACCGAGAATGCTGTCTGTATAAATAGAATCTGAGTCGCGACCAGTGCCAATAAAATCAGAATACCAAAAATTTTAATCTCTTTAAGACTTGAAGAAAAATTGGCAAGGACAGTAGGAAGAACATACACCCAGCGAACTTCAGAGACAAACGACAGAGGATAATTAAAGTTATAATCAATGTGATGATCTAATACCTTGGCTTCCACCCCGTAACGAATCGTATGAAATAAATAATAAGTCGAAACCATAACTCCAATAAAAGTAAAACCTTTAAGGACTCTCCTGCGATCAGCATTTTTTTCGAGAGATAAAACCGAAAGAGGAATCCATATGGGCCAAAAACTCTGGCCTATAATGACAAAGATAAGTACTGGAATTTGGCTACACGAAGTGATCGATGCTCCATTATGGCAAATCCAAATTAAACTCTCAGCAAATTGTTGAATGGAAAATATTATGGGGACACTTGCTAGCATCAAGTAAGAGGACTTCGAAGCCTTAGTGATAGTATGACTTCCAGTGGCCAGCAGGACACTTCCGGTTACGATACTGGCCGTGGCCGAAAAGCACATTCATCCCTCCAGGTATTAACACCTTATCATGTCTCTCCTCTCCAAACCTCTTCATTTTAATTACCAATGATCAGAGACTTAACTCCCTAAACAAAAGACCCTAAATGATGACTCCTAAGATGCCGAAAAAAGGATATGACCAGATTCTGGATTCTGATTCTATTATTATCTTTGGTTGCCTGTAATGACGTCCACATTGACGTGAGTAAGTCCGGCATTAATACACCAGGAACAGATCCTGCTCCACTACCTCCATTACCAGCAGCTTTGATATGGAATTTTACAGCGCCGTCCATACGCGCCGGTGAAGAAGTCCCCTTCTCCTTTTCTAACGGTACAGGAAGTATCACTACCGATCCTTCAGGTCTCGGAACATTTGATTCTTCAACCTTTCTTTATACTCCTCCCTTCAACACGAATCCTGTCAGCCACACGATCTCGGCCACTGATCAGGACGGAAAAAGCGGAAGCAATACTCTGAGCATCGCGGGCTTTCAGAAAAGTTACAACATCAACTACCCACTCACCTTTGGTGATCAAAACTACGTTTCAAGCTCCGTCTCTCTCCCTAATGG
>JAEYUK010000251.1 GCA_023432655.1 Pseudomonadota bacterium
TTATGCTGAGAAGAAGCAGGAAGACAAACTCATGGGACAGACCTCATTCTTTGATTTAGGGGAAAGTTCGCAGTCTACCGAAGAGCAGCTTAATATTACAGAGACTACAGACTTCGATGAAAAGCAGAGACTTTCAATGGAAGCTGAGCTCCTTGGAATATATGTTTCTGGACATCCGCTTACGAGATATAAAGATATCATGTCGAAGCTTGCTTCCATGGAGATTGCTCGCATTCAGGAGATTCCGACGATGGCCCGTCCCGAAGGTATGGGTCATCGAGTGAGTGATGAGAATGACCCCACTAAGCGGAGTATGGTCATCGCAGGAATGATTTCGGAATCCAAAATCATCATGACTAAAAAGGGCGAAAAAATGGCCTTTGTAACTTTTGAGGATTTGTCCGGGAAGATTGAGTGCTTGTTCTTTCCAAAGACCTATGCAGAATTTCAAGAGTTTTTAACGATGGATGAACCACTCATTATGACAGGGATGGTGAATCTGGCCGAAGATCCTAAAAAGTTTTTTCCTAAGAAGATTAGTCTTTTAAAGAACGAATCAGATGAAAGAGTCACTTCTGTTAGAGTGAATTTACCGATTCAGCACTTGAATAGTTACTCCTTATCGCAGGTGAAACAAATTCTTTTAAGTTACCGTGGAGCAGTTCCGATTCATTTTATTTTCGAAACACCGGAAGGACGAGCGAGACTCCCGCTAGATGATAATTTTTTAGTGAGTCCGTCTCCGCAGCTTGCGGCGAAGATTAACGAGCTCCTTAACTCTAATTCGGTTTCTTTTATCGTCGATGGGAAAGTAGAGGAAGTTCGCCAGTGAAACCGATTTTGTTTTGTCTGCTTTTAGTTTTCTCTCCGCTTCTTTATGCCGTCACGGTCGAGCAGAATATATCTGTTGAACTCAATACGAATAAAGTAAATGATGTGAAACCTTTTTTGCTTCATGAGGCGATTTTAAAAACGATTGCTCAGCATGGGCCAGGAATAGGAGTGAATGTTGAGCAGATGAAATTGAAGCTTGATGAAAAATTCGGCGCTTACTTTGAAGCCTATAAGAATCGGAAGTTTCGCGAAAGCTTTGGTAAAAACTATGCTCTTGAAATGAGTTCTGACCAAAAAGAACAGTTTGTTCAGACCTTGGAAAAAGATCGTCCCGCTCTCATCATTAAAAGTTCCCGTTTAGAGCAGGTCATTGATTCCTACGGCTTTAAAGAAATTAAACAGCAGGAAAAATCAAACTTGTGGGACGGAATTGTTGTTTTGAATTTAAACCCTGAAAAACTTAAAAAGCTGAATGATCGGCTTCTTGCCCCGGTTTCCATGCAGTACTCAAAGCTCTTACTGATCCCTGAGGTTAACCTTTTGGGCATGAGCTGGGGAGAATTAGAGCTGGATCGGCAAAGCTCATTTACTGATCCTTTGATGACGTCCTGGTTAAAATGGTTTGAGACGAATGCTCCCAATAATGTGGAAGAGATTGAAGTCTGCCAGGGCGATTGCCTGGGTCTTTTCGATAGGTGGCAGGATTTACCTCAGGAAGAGGGGATGACCGTTCCAGAAGAACTCTTGAATGGCGTTTGGTTAAAAGTTTCCTTCAATCTCAGGAAAGTCAATTTCACCAAGGGACTGAATGAGTGGGAGTTTGCCTGGGACGGCAGTTTAATTTTATTGGACATGAACACCAAAAAGATAATCGCAAGTTATCATCTCCCATTAGTTTCTAAGAGCTGGCGAGGTCTTGAGCAAAAAGATCTGAATTCCAAGCTTGCCAGTGCGATGTATGCTTCTCCTTTGTCGGCATTTAATAGGGCCGTAAAGAAACTTCAAGAGAGCTCGCGCTTAAGCCGGCTAAGCCGTCTGGTTATAACCGGGCACAGTCACTTAGGGGATGTTAGTGACCTGATGGAATTGCTCAAGAAAGATGGTCAGTCTTTAGGCTTAGAACTTCAATGGGACCTTTTTACTCAGAAAGAGGCCCAGCTTCTGTGTTTTTATCAAGGTGAGGAAAAATCGTTTACCGATTTATTGTCTCGAATAAAAGAGTTAAAATCATCACATAGCTATAATGTGGTAAATGAGTTCACAGGCGTTCGCCACGTGTTAAAGTTAATAGCTGAATAAAAAATTTCTCAAGGATGAGATATGTTTCTTTTGCGTTTCGGCTTAATGCCGGTATTGATTTTATCATTCATTGTAAGTGCTTGCGCTCCTATCTCTCGTAGGCAACCAATATCAAAAGCTTCCAGGCACAAGACCGTTTCGGATTTTAGTCCGATCAAAAAGAAAATAGCGTTGTTAACTTTTTATAACGAAGCTCCTATCGGTGGGCAAGACCTGGCCGTCATTGCCACCGAAGAATTTCGCCGTGAAATGTCTAAGTCCCGCGAGTTTTTATTTGATCCTGAAGCGGAAAGAATGTTTGGGAACTCAAAAGAGATTTATGCAGGCGGCGGAACAAAGCTTTCGCAACTGGCCCGTAAAGCGAAGCTCTCTGGAGTGAATATAGTAGTCTTTGGTCGAATCAAAGAAGCGAGGATCCGCCAGAAGAGTGATGAAATCGGCTTCGTGAGAAAAGTAAAATCCATGGCCGAAACCTATATCGAAATAAAAGTTTATGACGTGTTATCAAATAAGGAATTATTCTCAGAAACACTCGATGGGAACATATCGGATGATAATCTAAAATTCTACCAGGCCGATAGCGAGGATAATCTTTCATACCGCCAGGAGCTTCTTCGTTATTCCGTAAAGGTAGCTGCCCGAAAGTTTGTCCCAAAAGTGGTGAAGGTGGGCAGTCGCCTGGACTGGATGGGGAGAGTCGCCAAAATCATTGGTACTCGAATCTACATTAATGCCGGGCGTAGTTCTGGAATTAATTTGGGGGATATTTTAAAAGTTATCACTGAAGGGCAGGAGATTTATGATCCAGAAACGGGAGCTTTGATCGGAATGTCTCAAGGTGATGTGAAGGGAACTCTGGAAGTGGTTGATTATTTCGGCCAAGACGGGGCCATCTGTAATCTCCATTCCGGAGGCTCTGTCACTGAAGGGGACTTCGTACAGCTCTACTAATGGATACTACAACTAAACTCCCATTTCTTGTCGTTTCGAATTCTCCCTATATGCGAGGCATCCTGAAATTCGTTCTGGAGACCTTGCTTCATACCGATGTGACTGAACTAGAAACAGAAGAAAAGGCACTGTCTTTTTTAAAAAATTTGGAAGCAGCACCGAGTATGATCATTTATGACTACACTCCTAATGCTTACCTGGTTGAAGATTTCATCAATTACCTGAAAGATCACTCGAAAAAAGTAAGAATTGTGATTCTTGTTGATGAGGTGAGAGAAGAGGGGAAGGAACTTTTAAAAGATCAGCATCAAATGATTTTGATGAATGAATCTTCTCTTCCTGGTGCACTTATTGAAGAAGCTAAAGCTCTGTTT
>JAEYUK010000337.1 GCA_023432655.1 Pseudomonadota bacterium
CGGTATGGGTATTAGCTTTGTAACTACAGCCACCAACAACGAAGAAGGCCGCGAGCTGCTTAAGCAATTCGGTATGCCTTTCAGAGAGAAGTAAGAGGAACATATGGCACGTTTAAGCGCAGTCGTAAAAAATAAAAAAAGAGAAAAACTAGCTAAGAAATATGGCCCAAAAGCCGCTGAGCTAAGAAAAAAATCTTTGGATATGAAACTATCTGAAGAAGAAAGAGAAGCAGCTAGATTGAAGCTTCAGGATCTACCACGTAACGGAAATCCAAATCGCGTACGTAACCGTTGCGAACTAACTGGAAGACCACGTGCTTTCTATCGTGATTTTAAACTTAGCCGAAATAAATTCCGTGAACTTGCTAACAATGGTCTCATCCCTGGTGTGACTAAAGCTAGCTGGTAAGGAAGGGGAAACAAATTATGATGACAGATCCTATCGCAGATATGCTAACTAGAATTCGTAACGCTAATAAAGCGGGCCTTGATAAGCTTGAGCTTCCTGCCAGCAAAATCAAAGCAAATATTTGCCGCGTTTTAAAAGAAGAAGGTTATATCCGTTCTTTCAAAATCGCAGCAAAATCACCTTCTGATATCGTGATCAAAATTGGTCTTAAAGAAGGTGCTATTGTTGGTATTAAAAGAGTCTCTTCACCAGGACTAAGAGTTTATAAAGGCTATACTGATATGCCACGAGTTCTTTCAGGACTAGGTATTTCAATTGTTTCCACTTCTGCAGGAATCATTTCTTCCCGCAAAGCAGCCTCTCTGAAACTTGGTGGCGAAATCATTTGTAACATTTGGTAATTGGAGCGACTTATGTCACGTATAGGTAAACAGCCAATTGGCATTCCTGATAAAGTAGAAGTTAAAGTCGACGGTTCACACGTTGACGTAAAAGGCCCTAAGGGTCAGCTCTCTTATACCTTTCGCAATGAAGTGAAAGTAGAAAAGGCTGATAAAGTTCTTAATGTAACACCTGTTGATGAATCAGCTACTGCTCGTTCACTTTGGGGTTTATCAAGAACTATCCTTGGTAACATGGTGACTGGTGTAACAACTGGTTTCGTAAAATCTCTTGAGTTCAACGGTGTAGGTTACAAGGCTGCTGTTTCTGGTAGCACTCTAACTCTTAACCTTGGATACTCTCACCCTATTGACTACAAGCTCCCTAAAGGGATTGAAGCTAAAGTTAATAAGAACGTGATCGAGTTCCATGGTTGCGATAAAGAACTTGTTGGCTTCGTAGCTGCTCAAGTCCGCTCTTTCAGAGAGCCTGAACCATATAAGGGTAAAGGCTTGAAGTACACTGATGAGACAATCATCAGAAAGGCCGGTAAAACAGGTGCTAAAAAATAATAGGTGAGTTATGAGAAAAAATATTGCAAAAATTAAAAATGAAGCCAAAGCGAAAGAATACCGTCGTAAACTTTCAATCAGAAAGAAAGTTGTTGGTTCTGCTGAAAAGCCTCGCTTAGCTGTAACAAAGTCAAACAAACACCTACGTGTTCAAGCTATTGACGATGTTAAATCGGTTACATTGTTCTCTATTCAAACTTACGGAAAAGCTAAGGTTGCTAACAGCTGTAACGCTGAAGGCGCTAAGAAAGTTGGTTCTGAAGTAGCTTCTACGCTTAAAAAGAACAACCTAAGCAAAGCCGTTTTTGATAGAAGCGGAAAACAGTATACAGGTGTTATTAAGGCACTTGCTGACTCAATCCGTGAAAACGGCATCCAAATCTAATTAGGGGACTTTATGAGCGAAGAAAATACAAACGTAAATGCAGATACAGAAACAGAAGCGAAAGCTGATAAGAAAGGCGGAAAGCGCCCGGCTCGTGCACCACGTGCAGAGAAGAAACCAGCTCAGGACGGTTTAAACCCTGATCTTGAAGAGAGAGTTGTAGCCGTTAACCGCGTTGCAAAAGTGGTTAAAGGTGGACGACGCTTCTCATTCGCAGCTCTGATTGTTGTTGGTGATAAAAACGGTAAAGTTGGATACGGTCTTGGAAAAGCAAAAGAAGTTCCTGATGCTATTCGTAAAGCTGGTATGAAAGCTTCTAAGCGTATGATCAAAGTATCAATTGAGAATGGAACCATTCCTCATGAAGTACTTGGGTTATTCGGCGCTGGTGAAGTTCTTCTTAAGCCTGCTGGCGAAGGTACAGGGATTAAAGCTGCTGGTGCATGCCGCTCAATCCTTGAGCTTGCTGGTGTAAAAAACGTTCTGACAAAATCAGTTCGTGGTTCAAACCCGCACAACATCGTAAAAGCAACTTTTAAAGCACTTAAGAACCTTCGCTCTCTTGAAGATGTAGCGGCAGTTCGCGGTGTAAACACTAAAGGTCTTCGTTTGAAGGCCAAAGCTACAAAAGCTTAAGGTGAATTATGAGCAATCAAATTACTGTAAAACTTAAAAGAAGCGTTATCGGCTGTACTGATAAGCAAAAAGCAACTATCAAAGGTCTTGGATTAAGAAAGATCAATCACACTAAAACGCTTGAGAATACTCCAGCTGTTCGTGGGATGATTAAAGCTATGATCCAATGGCTTGAGATCGTTAAATAATTAGAGGTTTAAAATGTTAACTCTTAGAACACTAAAAAGCCCGAAGGGCGCTCATAAGAATATCAAGCGTATTGGCCGTGGTCAGGGTTCTGGTCAAGGTACACAAGCTGGTAAAGGTCACAAAGGGCAAAAAGCTCGTAACGGTGGCGGTATCCGTATCGGTTTCGAAGGCGGTCAAATGCCTCTTTACAGACGTTTACCAAAAGTCGGCTTTTCAAACGCTGCTTTTAAAACTGAGTACGCAGTTCTTAACCTTGAGAAACTTGCTGGAAAGTTTGATTCTGAAGTTGTTACACGTGAGACTCTTATCGATAAAGGCTTCCTAAGCGGTATTAATAAGTCTATGCCAATCAAAATCTTGGCAAAAGGCGAATTTAATAAGGCCCTTACTTTTAAAGGCATTGAAAAGTTCTCTGCTAAAGCTTTAGAATTGATTAAAAAAGCTGGCGGCAAAGTCGAGAATGCTTAATTAAGAGAAGGATACAGGGATGTCATCGAATGTTTCAAAGCTTGAAGAGCTAAAAAAACGAGTTTTCTTTACAATACTAATGCTTGGAGTTTATCGGGTAGCCACTCAAGTTCCTACACCAGGAGTTGATGGAGCTGCCCTTTCCTCCTTTTTTGATGGTATGAAAGGATCGCTCTTTAGCGTCTTTAATACTTTTTCCGGTGGCGCCCTGGAGCGATTCTCTGTGCTTGCACTCGGAATCATGCCTTACATTACTTCTTCGATCATTTTCAGCTTACTTTCTTACTCAATCCCTACACTAGGGGAGCTTCAGAAAGAACCAGATGGGCATAAAAAGATTCAGCAGTATACTCGTTATGCAACTGTACTTCTTTGTTTCTTCCAAGGTTATGGTTTAGCGGTAGGCTTAGAGAACATTAAGTCACCAAATGGCTTACCGATTGTTATTGATCCGGGTATGGCCTTTAGACTTATGACTGTTATTAGTTTAACAGCTGGTACGATGTTCGTAATGTGGCTAGGTGAGCAAATCACTGAAAGAGGTATCGGAAACGGTATTTCACTTGTGATTTTCGCCGGTATTGCCGCTGGTATACCTTCTGGTATGCGCGACACATTCAATTTATTACAAAATGGCGAAATGAGCATTGTTAACCTATTGATTGTAGCCGTTATCATGCTGGTATCTTTCTACGGGATTATTTTTGTAGAAAGAGCTTTTAGAAAAGTGCCTGTTCAGTACGCAAAACGTGTTGTTAATAACCGTGTTTTCGGAGGACAGTCTTCTCACCTACCGATTAAGGTTAATATCTCAGGTGTGATGCCTCCAATTTTCGCAAGTGCTCTTCTTGGGTTCCCAACTACGATTTCGCAGTTCGTCCCACAAGAGAGCCCGCTCAAGATTTATTTTACAAATATTGAGCAATTATTCACTCCAGGGAAGATG
Organism: Pseudomonadota bacterium; assembly: GCA_023432655.1. Lineage (GTDB taxonomy): Bacteria > Bdellovibrionota > Bacteriovoracia > Bacteriovoracales > Bacteriovoracaceae > Peredibacter. The sequence goes on from JAEYUK010000337.1 coordinate 3,987, forward strand.
CTTTATAACTGTGTCTTCGTTGGCCTGATTGTATTCTTCTGTTACTTCTACTCAACAATCCAGTTCAAAACTGGGGATGTTTCAGAGTCGTTGAAGAAAAATGGTGGATTTATTCCAGGGATTCGTCCTGGTGAACAAACTGCAAACTTCTTAGACCAAGTTGTTTTCAGATTGACCGCAGTAGGTGCAGTTTATATTGCCCTCGTTTGTATCATGCCAATGATCTTATTTGATTATGCAAAGGTGCCTTTCTATTTTGGCGGGACATCACTTCTGATTTTAGTTGGTGTTGCTATTGACACAATGGCTCAGGCAGAAGGCTTTATGATTTCACAAAGATTGGATACTGCTTATAAAGTTAAAGGCAAGTATTCGGGAGTGAAAAGATTTTGAATTCACACTTAATTTTTATAGGAGCTCCAGGCTCTGGCAAAGGAACTCAAGCTAGCAAACTAGTTACAGATAATGGCTATAAGCACATTTCTACTGGTGATTTGTTACGCTCTGAGATTGCCAAGCAATCGGAACTCGGATTAGAAGTTAAGAAAGTAATGGATGAAGGGCAATTGGTTTCCGATGACCTAGTTATCAGACTCCTTCAGGCCAACATTAATTTAACTGAGTCTAAGTATATTTTTGATGGTTATCCACGAAATATAGCTCAGGCCAAAACCTTAGATAAAGAAGTATTGAAAGGGGCGCCTTCGTTGGCCGTCTATTTTGATATTGATATTGCTAAGTTAGTAAAAAGATTAACAAATCGCAGGACATGTAAGAACTGCGGTGCTATATATAACCTGATCTCAAAACAGCCTAAGGTAATGGGCGTATGCGACCAGTGCGGTGGTACAGAGCTCGTACAAAGAGCCGATGACAAGGAAGAAGTGATTTCCAATCGACTTCAAGTGTTCCAAGACACTGTAAATCCTGTCCTTGAGTACTACCAAGATCTAGGTCGATTGATGAAGGTTGATGCTGAAAAGTCGGTTGATGAAATCTATAAGACGATTTTGTCAAAAGTGTGACGTTTTCAGAATTAAAATTATTGTCTTATAGTTTTTATTTTTATATATAGTCACTTACTTTTTTAGGAAGGGCATGGCGGAGTCTACTGACACAATTGAAGTGGAAGGGGAAGTTCTTGAACTTTTACCCAATACACGATTTAGAGTAAAACTTCCCAACGGACATGTGGTTTTAGCACATATCAGTGGGAAGATGAGAATGAATTTTATCAAAATCCTACCTGGAGATAAGGTAGTGATTGAGATTAGTAAATATGACCTTGATAAAGGTCGAATCATTTTTAGAAGCAAGGGTTAAAAACTATGAAAGTTAGATCTTCTGTAAAACCAATTTGTAAAGATTGCAAAGTTGTAAAACGCCAAGGTGTTTTACGTGTAATTTGCAAAGTAAATCCAAAGCATAAGCAAAAACAAGGGTAGTAGGGGAAATATATGGCACGTTTATTAGGTGTAGACTTACCAAGAAACAAAAAAATGAGCATCGCACTTAGAGCAATCTATGGTGTGGGTCCAAAAGTTGCAGCTGAAGTTCTAGCGAAAGTTGGAATCAGTGGCGACAAGAACTCTAACGAAATCGGCGAGGAAGAAGTACAGCAAATCCGTACTGCTCTCGAAGATTATACAGTAGAGGGTGATCTTCGTCGTGAAGTTGCTCTTAACATCAAAAGATTAAAAGATCTTGGTTGTTACCGTGGTATTCGTCACCGTAAAGGCCTTCCTGTTCGTGGTCAGCGTACGCACACAAATGCACGCACACGTAAGGGACCTGCTGTAGCAATTGCAGGTAAGAAATCAATTAAGGCAATGAAATAATTTAAGGTAGGAATATATGGCTCAAACTAATGCTCAAAAAGCTTCTGGTATGAACGCTGCCTCTAAAGGCGGTAAGAAAAAAGTTCGTAAGAATTTAAACCACGGCGTATGTCACATCTACGCTTCGTTCAATAATACAATCGTTACAATCAGCGATGCTGATGGAAACGCTGTTGTTTGGGCTTCTGCTGGTGGATTAGGTTTCCGTGGATCTAAAAAATCAACTCCGTTCGCTGCTCAGGTTGCTTCACAAGAAGCTGCTAAAAAAGCTTCTGAACATGGTCTTAACTCTGTTGATGTTAAAGTTAAAGGCCCTGGCGCTGGTCGTGAAAACGCAATCCGCGCTCTTCTAGCTGCTGGTCTCAGAATCACTTCTGTTGCTGATATGAGCCCAATGCCACACAATGGATGTCGTGCTCCGAAGAGAAGAAGAGTTTAAGCTAAGCGTTTTAGATTCACTGCTAGCAATTAGGAGTTATTAATGAATTCTTTTATGAGTAAAAATTGGGCCGGCATGATTCGTCCGGCTGCATTGGAAGTAGATACAGATAGCCTTAAGGCTAATTACGGTAAGTTTACTGCTAAGCCACTTGAGCGTGGTTACGGTCTTACTCTTGGTAACTCTCTTCGTAGAGTGCTTTTGGGTTCCCTTCAGGGTGCTGGTATTGTTGCTGTGAAAATTGATGGTGTAGACCATGAATTCGGCACAATCAACAACATCAAAGAAGAAGTTTCTGAAATCATTCTTAATTTAAAAGAGATTCGTTTCAAAATTACAGATAAAGAAGAAGTAACTCTAGTTCTTGAAAAGACTTCTGAAGGCGCAGTAAAAGCTTCAGACATTCAAGAAAGCGCAAATGTTCAGGTTTTAAACCCTGAGCACGTTGTTTGTAACGTTTCTTCTGGTGGTTCTATCCGTATGGAGCTTAAAGTTGCTCGTGGTAAAGGATATGTAACTGCTCTTGATAACAAAGAAGCATTCGATCTACCAATTGGTTGGATCTATCTAGATACACTTTTCTCTCCAGTTCACCGTGTGAACTACACTGTGACTAACTCACGTGTTGGTAAGAGAACTGACTACGATAAACTAACTCTAGAAGTTTGGACAAACGCGGGTATCGATCCGGTTGATGCTGTAGCTATTTCAGCAAAAATCCTTCGTGACCAGCTTTCTGTGTTCCTTAACTTTGAAGATAAAGACGCTCCTGCTGAAGTTAAGCCTACAGCTGCAGCTACTTCAGGTGGCGTAGCTAACGAAGCTCTTCTTAAGCCAGTTTCTGAGCTTGAGTTGTCTGTTCGTTCAGCTAACTGTTTACAAAATGCTAACATTAAATATATTTACGAGCTCGTTTCTAAAACAGAAGGCGAAATGCTTAGAACTAAGAACTTTGGTCGTAAGTCTCTTAACGAAATTAAAGAGATCCTTACTTCAATGGGACTTGGCCTTGGTATGAAAGTCGACAATATTATGAAACAGGTTCAGCACGCTGATTAAGAAGCGTTCTAGTCAGGAGACGTTATGAGACACGGTAACCACAAATACAAATTAGGCGTTAAGCCTCAACACAGAAAAGCTCTGGTTCAGAATCTTTCTATTGAGTTAATTACTCATGGAAAAATCAGAACAACTGAAATCAAAGCTAAAGCTATTAAGCCTTTCATTGAAAAGCTTGTGACTCTTGCTAAGAACGACACTGTTGCTAACCGTCGTCTTGCTTTCACAAAACTTAACAATAAAGAAGCTGTTAAAGCTCTTTTCGAAAACGTTGCTCCAAAATTCAAGCAGCGTCCAGGCGGATATACTCGTCTATTGAAACTAGCTGAAGGCCGTCTTGGTGATGGTGCTAAAGAAGCTTTCATTGCTTTCGTTGAATAGTTTTAAAAAGAAAATTACAAGAGAAACCTTCCCAGTTAGCGCTGGGAAGGTTTTTTAGTTTTTTATGATTAATCGTATCCTTGTTATCCTAATTCTTATTGCCGCTACAGTTGCTTACTCACTTTTTCAGAAAAAGTCCCTTGAGTCGCAATTAGCGACAACTCCTACTGCGGTTTTGGCAAAACTCCCTCAAGGTGTTTTCCAAACTTTAGAGGGGGAGCCCTTTGATGTTCATCAGTTTTACGATAAAGAGAAAATTGACCTCCTGGTTGTCCATTATTGGGGAACTTGGTGTGACCCATGTGAGGCAGAGCTACCGGCCCTTTTGAGCTTTATAAAGCGATTTGAAGACCGTCCAGCGGTGAAGTTTCTGTTGGTGGCGGTAAACGATGAAGTGCCGAAAATCAAAAAGCACCTCAAGAGTTTTGCTCTTCCGAAGTCCTCCATTATTTTCCTTTTAGATAATGCCAATATTCACCGGGATACCTATGGGACAACCCGTGTGCCGGAAACCTATGTGTTTTCGTCGGATAAAACTAATCTGAGGAAGTATGTGGGGCCTCAGGAGTGGAACAAGACCATGTTTTTCCAAACTTTTGACGAATTTTTGAAGATTTCCACCAGTAAATTGTAAATAAATCCCGCATTCAACAAAATAGCTGTCAAGAAAACTGACAATCTGCCGATAAGTTAGACGATCAAACTAAGAGTGTTCATGGATTGAACATTTATTGCAGGAGAACGTCTATGATTGATTGGAAAGCTATTAAAGACCTACATACAACTAAAAGCCTCGAAAAGATTATCGGTAACTGGTATGGGCTTGATGTCCTGTATGCGGATTCTCAGGGGCGAGTACAGTTTGTTCAAGAAGCAAATTATTCTTTCAGATCTCCCTTACTGAAACTGCAAATGGCACATTCATTCGGTCACGACTGGTTGGATGCAGATGTCGAAAAAGTTTACGAATATTTCCATGGCTCCCATGAATCAAGTTATGAGTTTGAATCGTTCTTTCCGGGAACATTCGGTTATGCACACAGGATTGAGGTGGATGGCGAATTCTGTGGAACAGTGATTGTTTATCCATACTTTAAAGATACTTCCACTTCAGAAGAAGTGAATCATGTGGTTCAGAAGATGGTTGAGTGTGGAATTAGTGAGTATGATGCCAAAGAAGCAGTTGCGAAGGTTAAGAAGTTCTCAGGTCGCTTCTATTCAGAGATGAAGGAGCTTGTGGGAATTGTTTCTGACGAAGTCTCAACCTTCCATATGGAAATCAGTAAGCGCGAAGCGCGGATTATGGATTTGAATTCGGAACTTGGGAACAAGTACCGCTATCATAATATCATCGGTAAATCGAAGAAGATGCAGCAGGTTTATCACTTGCTCTCCAAGGTCTCTAACTCTGAATCAACCATTATGATTCAAGGGGAGAATGGTACCGGTAAAGAGATGGTGGCGAAAGCGATCCATTATAATTCTCCTCGTAAGGATAACGTTTTTATTGCGGTCAACTGTTCGGCCTTCAACGATAACCTTCTTGATTCAGAACTTTTTGGTCACGTGAAGGGTGCCTTCACAGGTGCCATTAAAGATAAGAAAGGTGTATTCGAAGTGGCCAATGGCGGGACGCTGTTTCTGGATGAGATTGGGGATACTTCTCCATCAATGCAGGTAAAGCTTCTTCGTATCCTTCAAGAAGGAACTTTCATGCCAGTTGGTGCGACAACACCGAAAAAAGTGAATGTTCGAGTGATTGCAGCGACAAATAAAAACTTGAAAGAGATGATTGCAAAAGGTGAGTTCAGAGAAGATCTTTACTACCGAATTAACGTCATTAACGTGGCCCTTCCACCCCTTCGTGAGCGTCAGGAAGATATTCCTGTTCTCATGGAATACTTCCTACAAAAGCGTTGTGAAGAAGCAGGAGTTCCTCTTAAAACCTTCTCTAAAAAGTGTCTGGAAAAGATGCTTGATCATACTTGGCCTGGTAACGTGCGCGAGCTTCAAAACGAAGTGGAGCGCCTGGTAGTTATTGCCGGCGAAGATAAAACGATTACTCCTGATATGCTCTCGGCGCGGATTCTGGAAAGCGGAGAGGGTGCTGGAAGTCATCGGTCTCATTCTGGTGGCGGTGTCTTAAAAGGAATCAATACTAGTGGGTCTTTGAAAGATGCGCTGGAGGAGCTTGAGATTTTGATGATTCGCGAGGGTCTAAAGCGCTGCGGATTTAATAAATCGAAACTGGCCAAAGAGCTGGGGATTTCTCGAGCTGGACTTATCATGAAAGTGGAAAAATACGGACTTGATAAGCGGGCAGCAGCGGCCAAAAAAGCTGTTGGCGAATAAAAGTCGCAAAACAATCTTCATAATTGATAAAGGCCCCAATATGGGGCCTTTATTGTTCCACAATACTTTCTCCATTTGATATGTTCAAAGGATGAGAGATCGTAAACTGCATGCCCTTTTAAAAGATATTTTTGGATACACTTCATTTCGATTTGATCAGCTTAAAATTATCAATTCTATCCTTGATGGGCAGGATACTCTGGCGATTATGCCCACTGGTGGCGGTAAATCTGTTTGTTACCAGATTCCGGCCCTTTATCTGGAGGGAGTAACCCTGGTCATATCCCCTCTCATCTCCTTGATGCAGGATCAGGTGTCGAATCTAAAAGAAACCGGTGTGAATGCTGTTTTTTTAAACTCATCTTTAACTTACCGCGAGAGTCAGAAGGCAAAAGAGGAAATTCTAAAAGGGAAGGTAAAATTAGTTTACGTTTCACCGGAAGGAATTCTTTCACCCCACCTCATGGAGTTTTTTAAAGACCTTAACATATCGTTGATTGCTATTGATGAAGCTCACTGCGTTTCTCAATGGGGCCATGAGTTCCGAAAAGATTATATGCGACTGGGAGAACTGAAGGACAGCTTTCCGGGTGTACCTTTTATTGCTCTAACCGCCACCGCCGACGAGAAAACCAGAAGCGATATTTGTCTGCAGTTGATGATGAAAGACACCAAGGTGTTTGTGTCTTCCTTCGATCGACCGAATATCAAATACAATATTCTTGATCGCTTCGATGAGATGAAGCAGTTGAGTGATTTCATTAAAACTCACCACCCGGATGATACGGGAATTGTGTATTGTCTCTCCCGCGATAAAGTGGAAAAGACCGCTACAGCTCTTAAGAAATTAGGTTTCCCGGCGATTCCCTATCACGCGGGACTCACGCAAGAAGTGAGAACACGCAATCTCTCACGCTTTAATACTGAAGAGAGAGTCATCGTTGTAGCCACGATTGCTTTTGGTATGGGTATTGACCGGCCGGACGTAAGGTTTGTGGCCCACCTGGATTTACCGAAGAGTATCGAGAGTTATTATCAGGAAACTGGGCGTGCTGGCCGGGACGGTAAACCTTCAACCGCCTGGATGATCTATGGACTTCAGGATGTGGTTAAGCTCTCTCAGATGATTGAAACGACTGACGCTGAGGAAAGTTACAAAAAAATTGCCCGGCATAAACTGGACTCGATGCTGGCGCTCTGTGAGGCCAGTGCTTGCCGCCGGAAATTTCTCTTACAATATTTTGGCGAGCAAGGAAATGAGACTTGCGGCTATTGTGATACCTGTATTTCGCCACCGGTTCTGATGGATGCAACGGTAGATGCTCAGAAAATTATGTCGACTATTTATCGAACCAAACAAACCTATGGAGCGGGCCATATCATTGATGTCATCCGTGGAAGTAAAAGTGCTCGGATCACTGAAAAAGAGCACGATCAACTTTCTGTTTTTGGGATCGGAAAAGATAAACCGAAAGAGTATTGGAATACACTTTTAAGACAACTTTTAAATTTAAACTTTGTGGCCATTAAATCCTGGGAGTACCGAAGCCTTGGTCTTACGGCAGATTCGCTTAAGATTCTCACTGGAGGCGATAAGCTGTGGCTAAGAAAACAAGAATTCACTTTAACTAAAAAGTCCCGGCCGGAGAAGGAGAGGAAAGGGGATCATCCACGGGAAGATCTTTTCAATGCCCTTAAGGCCCTTCGAAATAAAATTGCCCGGGAAAAAAATCTCCCTTCTTATATTGTTTTTAACGATAAATCACTTCACGATATGTGTACCTTAATGCCTCGGAATGATGATGAATTCTTATTAGTTCATGGAGTCGGGCACAGTAAACTTGAGCACTACGGGGCAGCCTTTCTGGAAGTCATCCGGCAGTATTAAAATCCAGTTGCGACAAGCGTCATTTCTTTACCCCTGAAACCTTCTACGGTATAACTTTTTCCATACTTTTCAGGAGGGTCTAATGCTGACCAATGATCAACGACGTGATCAACTCGCTACCTTTAGCAAACAAGCTGAAATCGGTGGTGGTGTTGAAAGAATCAACAAACAACATGAGCAGGGAAAATACACTGCTCGCGAAAGAATTAACAAACTTCTAGATCCGGATACATTTATTGAGTTCGATAAATTCGTGGTTCATCGCTGCGAATCTTTCGGCATGGAAAAAACCAAGTACCTAGGTGACGGTGTCGTTACTGGTATCGGTAAAATTAATGGTCAACAAGTGGCGATCTTCTCTCAAGACTTTACTTGCTGGGGGGGAGCACTCGGTGCGGCCTTCGCTAAGAAAATTTGTAAGGTCATGGACTTTGCGCTTGAGAACAAAATTCCGGTGATTGGAATTAACGACTCGGGTGGTGCAAGAATTCAAGAGGGCGTCGATGCTCTGGCGGGTTATGCGGAAATTTTCTACCGTAACGTTCAGGCCTCTGGGGTGATTCCACAAATTTCACTCATTATGGGTCCATGTGCTGGTGGGGCCGTTTATTCTCCGGCGATGACGGATTTCATTTTCATGGTGGATAAAACCTCTTACATGTTTGTAACGGGCCCAGATGTTATTAAAACCGTGACTCACGAAGAAGTGACGAAAGACGCTTTGGGTGGAGCTCACACTCATAACGAGAAATCTGGAGTGGCCCACTTCAGAACAGAAGATGAGGATGACTGCTTTGAAAGAGTAAGAGAGCTTATGTCTTTCTTACCTTCTTGCAATAAGGCCAAGCACACACTGAAACTCACAACCGATTCAGTTGTTCGTAGTAACAATAAGCTTAAAGACTTTGTTCCCGATAATTCCAAGAAGCCTTATGACATGCATGAGCTTATCCTGGAAGTGATCGATGATCAGCAGTTCCTGGAAGTTCACGCCGATTTCGCCAAGAACATCCTCACAGGCTTTGCTTCCATTGGTGGAATCAAAGTGGGAATCGTGGCGAACCAACCAAGCTTCTTAGCTGGATGTCTTGATATCGATTCATCGGTTAAGGCCGCGCGTTTTGTGCGTTTCTGTGATGCCTTCAATATTCCCATCATCACTTTAGTCGACGTTCCGGGATTCCTCCCTGGAACAGTTCAAGAGTATGGTGGAATCATCCGTCATGGAGCTAAACTTCTTTACGCTTACTCTGAAGCGAGTGTTCCGCTGATTACTCTCATTACTCGTAAGGCCTATGGTGGTGCTTATGATGTGATGGCCTCAAAACATATCCGCGCTGATATTAATCTAGCATATCCAACGGCCGAGATTGCGGTGATGGGAGCGGAAGGTGCGGTAAATATTATTTTCCGAAACGAGCTTAAGGGATTAAAAGGCGAAGAATTCAACAAGAAGAAAGCTGAACTTGTGGATAACTACGAAAATAACTTCGCCAATCCTTATCGCGCAGCTGAGCTGGGTTACGTGGATGAAATTATTTATCCGGAACTCACGAGACAGCGTTTGTATCAATACCTTAAAGCCCTGGAGAATAAAAAAATCAATACTCCAGATCGTAAACACGGGAATATTCCACTATGAAAGGTAAACGCGTATTAATCATTAACCGCGGGGAGATTGCTATCCGTGTGGCGAAAGCTTTAAATGAGTTGGGACTGGTTTCAGTCGGTGTTTGGACTGACAATGAAACGGAACCGCCTCATCTGGAGTACTGCCAGGAATGGGTTCATCTTGCGGGAAACAATAACAAAGAAACTTATCTCGATATTCCGAAGATTATGAAGATTATCGATGATTATAAAATCGATGGTGTTCATCCGGGTTACGGTTTTCTTTCAGAGAACCGTGAGTTCTCAGAAGCTCTCGCTAAAAAAGGAATCGTCTTCATTGGACCTAATCCTGAAGCGGTTTACAAGATGGGGGCCAAAGACATCTCGAAACAAATTGCGAAAGAAGCAGGAGTTCCGGTGGTTCCTGGTTCAACCGGCGAAGTGGAGACGGTTGAAGAGGCGATTAAAATCGGAAACGATATCGGTTACCCGGTTCTTCTTAAGGCCGTGGCCGGTGGTGGCGGTAAGGGGATGCGTCCTTGTTACTCGGCCGAAGATGTGAAAGCGAACTTCGCAGCGGTTCAGCGGGAAGCTCTTTCTTCTTTTGGTTATGCCGGACTATTGGTTGAAAAGTATGTCTTAAACCCACATCATATTGAAGTGCAGATCCTGGCCGATAAAAAAGGTAACGTGTACCACGTCTTTGAACGTGAGTGTTCAGTTCAGCGCCGTCACCAGAAGATCATCGAAGAAGCACCTTCTCCATTTATTGGAGATGATGAAGCTGTTCGTAAGGCGATCTGTGAGACGGCGGTTAAATGCGCCAAAGCGGTGAACTACGACTCGGCCGGGACGGTGGAATTCATCATGGGAGAAGATAAGAAATTTTACTTCCTTGAAATGAATACTCGTATTCAGGTAGAGCACCCGATCACTGAGGAAATCACCGGAGTGGATCTGGTGGCGAATATGATTAAAGTCGCTTTTGATCAGCCTCTTGATTTTAAATCCCAGGATGATATCAAAATTCAGGGCCATGCCATTGAACTTCGTATCTGTGCCGAGGATCCTATTACGATGCTGCCAGCTCCTGGTAAGGTTGTGGGATTTGAAACCACATTTCCTCAAGGCATTCGCTTTGATCACTGTATTTATCCGAAATTCGCCATTACTCCGGACTTTGACCCGATGATTGGGAAACTGATCGCCAAGGGGTTCAATCGTGAGGTGGCCCTTCGTAAAGTGCGGAATGCTTTAGATGGACTTTTAATCGATGGGATTAAGACCAATATCGCTCTTCATAAAGTGATCTTAAATGAAGAGAACTTCGTTAAGGGTCAGTATTCCACTAACTACATTGGAACGGTTAAGCCGCAAGAAAAGGTCGCTCCGAAAGAAGAGATTGAAGCTTTTATGCTCAAGATTGCCGCCATTGAGCTAAATCAAATGGGAGGTAAGGCATGAGATATTATTTCATGAACCAGGAGATGAAAGACTTCGCCATCGATGTGGAAGTGATGCCTGGGCAAATTCTTGAGTTCACTCATGAAGGTCAGAAGAAAACTCTCAAAGTTAAAAACCTTGCGGGGAAATACTTTTACTCCTTCGATGGAGTAGGCTGGAAGAAACTTGCCACTTTAGGAGTGAATGAGACTTTGGTTTCTAACTCGGAAGTGTATAAGGTTTTCCGTGGTTATAAACCTGCGGGCCTTAATAAAGGTGGGGCGGGAGCACTTATTACCCAGATGCCGGGTAAGG
>JAEYUK010000014.1 GCA_023432655.1 Pseudomonadota bacterium
TAGTAGGTGTGGCGGTTGAGCCCGTATTAGCATAGAGAGGAAGGGCCATCATTAATGCCGTAACTGTTCCTAATAATCGTTTCATAAATAAACCTCCTGTTAAGTCATAACTTTTTTATGGTTTGCCTATTCAAGCAGTGATTCACCGAGTGGAGGAACTTTAAATTCTCTAAAGATTAAAAAATCCTTAAAACTTATTTCTTCAAGTATTAAATAATTAAGTTTTATAAATTAAAAAATGTGTCATCCTAGAATTAAGACGAATATGACAAAGGAGCTGTCATGAATGTTCCGGCCATTGCCAAAAAGTCCTTTGATGAACTTAAGGCCTTACCGGAATTTAAAGCGATATACGACTTCATTAGTTCGAATTTAGACCTCATTCCTGATAGTGTTACCAGGGCCAAGCTCATCCATGCTATTGTCGATGAATTTAATAAAGAAATCTTTTCTCACCCCTTAGTCGCTCAGCTTTGTCCCTGTAAAGTCCAGTGTACCGATTGTTGTCATACTCAAGTAAGCATCACCAGTGAAGAAGCAGATCTTTTACTCAGTCGAATTGCGGAAGGTTTAGCGATCGATGAGGACCTCCTTAAAATTCAGATGGAAGCGAAAAACGATAGTGCAGCTTTCTTTAAGATAAAGTTTGAAGATCGAAGGTGCATTTTCTTATCAGAGGATGGCAGTTGTTCAGTTTATGAAGATCGTCCTTCTGTTTGCAGGACGAATGCGGTTTTAGGTGAGGCTTCTCAATGCAGCACCCGGGACTCCATTCAGAAAACCCGCTTAGTGAAAACTCCTAAGTCTGACATTGCTATTTACACTTTATTTGAAAAGGCAGAGTCAGCTGGGACTCTGCCTTATATGATTGGATCGAGGCTTAAAAAGAAAACTTAGTTCATGCCTTTTTTCTCAAATACCTGATGAAGAGTATTAACACCAGCGCGTTTACTGCTACAGACTTTGTTACAAGCTTTGATGAGTGCTCCTGTGAGTTCGTTCGCAATATCTGAGTTCTCATTCATATTAAAATGGGCGTGATGAATGATCTCATCATAATTGGCCAGAGGAGCTTGCCCTTTTTTAATCCTTTTCTCATTCTGAATTGCAAACTCTTTGTGACCTAACCATAGCATACTAAGAGTAAAGTCAGAGGTCGCGTTCCATGAACCTTCGAGATAGGGATGGTACCAGGAATCGTTATCTCTATCTTTTGCCAGGTTACTAGAAAAGTCTTTGATCGATTCATACATCTTTCTTCTGTCAGCGATTCTGGTGGCAAAATAGTCTGCCATACCTTCAATAACCGGAACAGAGTGAACAGTTGGCATAGTATCTGACATCGCAATATGCGCGTACTCGTGGTAAATGATTTCCGGAATCATGGCCGTATCCACATAGTAGTAACGGTTCATAAACCATTTATCCATGTGTCTAGTCACTTCCACCAGTCCGTAAATCACCGCAATGGCGCCAAGTCTCTTAATCGCTAGATCTAGAGTCGCAGAACTATCGATTTCAGGGGTTACGAGAAGGCCTAGCCCTTGATAGATTAAGGCACTGGTATTCCAGTCAACAATAGGGTCTTTAATTAACACCAGACTTTCATGAATAGGGTTATTCCCCTCAGATTTTACATTTTTCCTGGCCTCAATCTTTTTAGATGGAGAGAACCAGATCTCCTTACCCCATTTTTTCTTTTCAGAAGCAAATGAAGGGGTTTCTCCTTCAGGAATCGTCCAGGCGTTATTGTAGTTTTTCACGAGCTCAGCATTCTTAAAATGTCTAAGGTTCGAGAAAGCGTTCGTAATATCAATCCTGATAGTAATCTGTTGAAGCTTTGAAACGTAATCGGACTTAATCTCTTTCAACCAGAAATCTCTGGCGCGAGTAAGATGATGATAAACGTTAGCTGCTCGCTGGATAACCTTAGGGTCACTATGGTCAAAAGAGATGGCTTCGTCTTCTGTTGAATAAACTATTTTGAAGTGTTCCCCTTCAAATTTATTGGTACAGAAGAGCTTCTCAAGTTGCCGTGATTCGAATCGATATCCATCACCACTATCTCTTTCGAGAACAGGGAAAGCTTTAGGACAATAACTGCTGTCAGCAAGAGCGTTCAAAGAGAACAGAGTCATTGCTGCAAAGGCTACACTATTCAATGAACGTTGCAGGGTTGTCATTGTCAGCTCCATTTTTAAAGAATTTATTATCTACGATACCTTCAATAATTCCGATTGCGATGCTGGTTGCTACGTTCCAAGGTGGCGGTACAAAGAAGTTAGAGTACCCGGCAACCTTGAAGATAAACCCAGAGATTTTTTCCCATTTTGTCATCTCCGGATTCCACAGATCATCGTAGCGAATGACGTGTTCTAAATCTTCATAAGTGATATATCCCGTTTCAAAAGCGGCCATGACAATGTCTTCGTGAGTAATCGTCACTTTCACAAAGTTACTCATCATCTGAAGTTCAGTCATATCCTTACGTAGTAATCTTCGGGCAAGGTTGTACTGACTTTGTGGATCCAGTTCGATGACTTCCACATAGTTTGTGCGCTGGCCATTAGCGAGCTGAATATTAAATTCTTGGATGATTCTCGGCACACCTGATTCAGTATCCGGATCAACTCCCATCCTTCTTGAGGCTTTTTGTAAGATCTGAGCTAGCTGGATGATTTGAGTCTCATCATATTTTTCATAGAGAAGTTTTCTCCGCGTGAGCTTAGAAAAACGTCTAAGCTTTTCTGAGGCGAAGTCATCCTCTTTCTCAATGTCCTTGGTCTGATACTCAAGATTAATTGGAACCATTCTGTTC
>JAEYUK010000254.1 GCA_023432655.1 Pseudomonadota bacterium
GGTATTTTTTTACCAGATCTGGATACTTCTCAACGGCTTCACTGATTGAGCAGAAAATAACTCCCACTTTTTCCAGTTCTTCCTGGTGAGTGGTTCCCACCGAAACGGAATCAAACACCGCATCTACAGCAACTCCCATTAAGCGTTTTTGTTCAGTGAGTGGAATACCTAATTTTTCAAATGTCTCCAGAAGTTCAGAGTCTACGTCATCCAAAGATTTATAAACGTCTTTCTTCGTTTTGGGTTTTGAGTAGTAGTAGATATCATTAAAATCGATCGGCGGAATATGGCAGTACTGCCAATCCGGATGCTCTAAAGTGGTCCAGTGACGGAAGGCCTTAAGGCGATAGTTCAGAAGCCATTCCGGTTCGTTCTTTCTTTGAGAGATAAGTCTTACGATGTCTTCTGAGAGACCCTTAGGGAATTCTTCGGTCTCAATATCTGTGACAAAGCCGTATTTATAATTGTCCTGAAGTTTGTCTTCTATTTTCATATAGTCACCTTGTTCACAATAGGGCAGTCATCAACTTTCTTCTCCGGAAGTTTCTTTAGTGCGAGCAGGTTGTCTTCCGCCAAAAGTTCGTTCAGAGAGAGTCCGTTAAATATATTGATTAAATAATCATTAAGTCTTTTGATGGGCTGAGAGATGTTGCAACTGCCGTATAGCTCACAAGGTCCATCATGGCAGTCCATCATGAAGCTTTTGCCTTCAACTAATTCCACCAGGGCCATGTAGCTCACCTGAGAGAGATCACTTGAGAGGGTATACCCGCCCTTAACACCTTTCTGTGAGTGAAGAATGCCGGCGGTATTCATTAACTGCATAACCTTTGCCGTGGTATCAAAAGGCGTTTCAAAGCGGTCACAAACTTCTCTGGCGGTTGTGAGCTCTTGGGATCCCTTATCTTTCATGAGTTTAAGTACCATTAGGGCGTACTCAACTTTTTTATTAATTTTAATCATAAATACGTTAAAATTTAGCCTATTTAATAGTTTACTTCATCCTAGCTTAAATAAGGCGAATTTGCACCTATTTTATAGTGCAAGTAAGCAATTCTTTAAACCCTTGCAAATTCATACCGATAAGCCCTGAAATGAAATGGTTAATTATTTTCACTTTTTCCCTTCAGCTGAGTTTTGCGCAAGAGCGCAATCCGCCGGTTCTTGATCCTCAGGAAGATATCATTTCTGATGATTATGAGGCCGGGGCCTTTCTCATTTATAACTGCGAAAAAAAGCATTGGGTCTGTGTCTTAGAGGATTACTACAAGGATTGTCAGGCAAGTCGACTCAGTGATGAGAAAAAAGAAGGGGTCTACCATAGTTGCGCCCCGATCGGTGAATTTCCCAGTAAGAAATCCTGCTTTCAGCGTGTTCTTTATCTCACAAGTCACAACTACGGTGACCGCTTTTGTGTGAAAAATGAGTGGAAAGAAAAAGGTGTTGAGTAGTTACTCGTACATTTCCTCAGGCGACATCGGCGCATTCATGGCCTGTTGATCCTGATAGTACAGGTATCCCATGAGACCCAGGATTAATAGGGTAGCGAGCAGAAGCAAGATTTGCTTTTTGGAACTACCTTCTGAAGCCGCTTTCTTTTTCCCGATTTCATGCTTCCCGGATCGATGCTGTCTTTTAAGAGGGGCTTTGACCCCCACTTGTGTGGATTCTTTTTTACTTGAAATACTTGGAGAGGTTTGGGAATGGGAAACCGGATTCAGCGCAGGCTGAATTCCCAATTCTGTGTTCTCGATCACTAATGACTGAACTGCACCGAAAGAAAGGTTAAGGTACTCAGGAACTGGTGTGGGAACATTGGCCGGAATTCTTTTTTCATCAATAAAAACACCATTGGCGCTTTCCATATCAGTTATAAAAAGCTGACCGTTTTTGTTTTCGATAAGACAATGCTTGCGAGACATTCCTTCATGAGGAATCACAACATCCGCTTGAGCGGATCTGCCGATAATAAAGCTTGGTTTGGAGATTTCAAATTCGAGCTCTTCACCATCAATCAACTTACACATCAACCGCATAGTAACAACTTAAGGGGGCCTCTGAAAAACAGGCCCCCTCTTTCCCTTAATCTAGTGGGGACAGCCAAACATCGAAGATATCACCTTGAGTTATTTTGCCATCCTTTACAAATGTAAACTTACTCTTTTCACGAGCACGGGCCCGATCGCCAAAATTAGTTACTGAGCGGGTATCATACTTAACCGAGATGGCAGTTACACCTTTGGATTTCAAGCTCGAAAGCTCTGACTTCTGGGAGATCCCGTCTCCGTTAGCATCATTCCACAGAACTAATTCCTTAAAAATAGCATCCTTCGAATCGATCACATTGTCACCATTCTTATCATGAATTTTTAAGGCCTCAAAACCGTTCTCGTGTTCAGCAGTTTTACCAAAAATTTGGTGATATGATTTGACCTTGGTTTCACCTTTCTTAAGGTGGGCCAGAAAATACCCGGCCGATTTTGGTTCAGGCCAGTTAATACGAGTTCCAGGTTCAACCCCATAAAGCGGGAAAAGAGAGACTCCTGAAAAATGGGGTAGTTCTTGATTGAAGAATAACATGAGAGGTGAGTAATACCCTCCACAGAAACCTTCCATTCCCGGAAACTTCACCTGGGTTGTAAAAGTCTGGTAAGCAGAAGCTTCGTCAAAAGATTCGAGTTCTCTTTGGGCCGCTAATGTTCGGGTTCCGCCAGAAGCACTTGGCTGCGTATAATAAATGGAGTGGCGAGGC
The DNA here is from genome assembly GCA_023432655.1 of Pseudomonadota bacterium. Classification (GTDB taxonomy): domain Bacteria; phylum Bdellovibrionota; class Bacteriovoracia; order Bacteriovoracales; family Bacteriovoracaceae; genus Peredibacter. The sequence goes on from JAEYUK010000254.1 coordinate 2,753, forward strand.
GGCGCACTGAGAACAATTTTTCCGTGACGGACTGGATTCTTAGAAACAATCGCTTTCATCGGGTCTTTAAAACGAATTTTGATATTATTAGTGTTGGCCTGCACTTCCAGGTTCTTCACTTCAGTTCCATCTTTATAAACTTTAATCATTGAACTTAGATCAGGCAGACGAGAAGGATAATAGCAACTGACTGAACTATACACGAGTGTGCCGTGTTTATTGTTTTGGTTAAATTTATAAAGGCAGGTGATTTTGCTATCTAGATCCTCATCAGGGCTTCCAATAAGAGTTGCATAGAGTGGAACCCCACCATATTTATTGAATTCTGCTCCTAGATAAGGATTGTCTTGAGGGTTAGTGCTTTCAAGCCAGCCGGCCAGCTTGTATTCATAGTTGGCCTTTTTCCAAGGAACAAAACAAGTCAGGTCTTTAAAGCCAGGTTTTTTCATGTCCTGACCTTCTTTGAAAGTACAGTCTGAACGAACCCCGGCAGAAGCCCAGGTCATGCGGGCCGGAAAGACCACATTAAAGTTATCTTTATTGGCCGGGGCCTTAACATCGGACATACTGAAGGCCATGGTCACACTTTGATTAGGATCAAGCTGACGGTCATGACTGTAGGCCCGTAAGTTAGTCCCGAAACAGTAAGGCTTAATATTCATCTCAAAGCTACAGTCTGAGCCTCCGCAGCCGCCTTTTCGGTTTTGTCCGACTGGCGGTGACCCATTTTGAGAGGCGCCGAAAGGGGCCACAGTAAACTGGGCAAAAGCATTGGCGTTCAAGAGAAAGGCTAGGGGTAAAAATAAAAGCTTCATACGTACCTCGGTTTCCGAAGAAAACTATTTCAGACTTTTCCTCATTCTGACTTTTCTTAATTTATATTCAATCACGGGTGCAGACACGTTTGTGCGGTTAAATACAACTGATTTTATTCCTGACATTAAAGTCAAGGACTTACCGAACTGAAGTGAAGATCCATTAAGACTGGCGGTGGTTCTTTTTAGCTCAATTAAGTGGTCATGTGACTGGGGGGTAGGCCTTTCCAGGTAATATTCAACGATTTCTACAGGAGAAACAATGGTTCTTGGATCAGTACCCGGAATATAAG
>JAEYUK010000278.1 GCA_023432655.1 Pseudomonadota bacterium
CGGCAGGTATCGCGACTTCTTGCACAGGTGAGCGCTGCTTTGCTTTTGGGAATATGCGCTCTCAGGTTGTGAGACTAAAGTATCTTGATTATCAAGGGGAAGAAAAAGAACTCCGTCGTGATGAGGAATTCATCAGCAGTTCTCAAAATCTTAAGGCCTACCAGAACGATTTTAAGTCTTATCGAAATTTTAAAAATGCTCCTTACCCTCGGTTTGAAAAGGCGATCGACCTTATGATCGGGACCGAAGGACAGCTCGGCATCGTGACGGAAGTAGAAATTGAAACGACCGATAATAGTGACGTAAATTACGTCTTTATGCTTCTCCCACGCTGGGAAGAAGATATGAAACCCCATTTAGAAATTTACCACGCAGTCCAATCTCATAGAAACGTTATCTTTTCTTGTGAACTTCTGGATGCTAATTGCATGAATTATCTAAAACCCGATGAAAAACTTGGGGATAACCAGGATGTGATGTTCCTGGAAATTAAGACTTCTGCCTTTGAAGAAATTTACGGCAATGTCCTGTGCAATTTAGAACTCACCTCTCCGGATAACGTTTTTGAGATTGCAGAAAATAAATTCCACCATGTGCGGGCCGGTGTTCCTAGAGCGATTTTTGAAGTGAATTCTCAAATGGGTGTAGTAAAAGTCGGAACGGATGTTCAAGTTGGACCTGAACACTTTGAAGACCTCCTGAACTTCTACCGGGAGGCATCTACCATCGGCGTTCGTTACTGCCTATTTGGTCACTTTGGTGACGCCCATCTTCACTTTAACTACATGCCGACTAAAGATGAATCGGCAAAGTGCCTGGCTGAATTTGAAAAATTGTATGACAAAGTTTTCAGCTGGAAAGGTTCCCCTTTTGCCGAACACGGGATTGGGCTTTTGAAGCAAAAATACATCAAACGCTTTCATGGTGAAAATCAAATGAAGCTTTTCCATGATCTTAAGAAAGAACATGACCCTTATAATCAGTTCTTTCCTCAAGGTTTCATGAGCGAAGTTGGGACCTGATTAGACAGACAATGTCCAGGTCCAGCTCGAAGCTATCATTTATTTTTTTAAATGATCTCTTGAGAGCTGCGAGGCGAGAGCTTTTTTCTAACGCCTTCTAATAGTTTAGTTTACTTTAAATCATTATCTTTCAGTTGTTGACCTGGACATTGTCTGTCACCTTCATGAGTGAAGCGCAATAAGAGCGATCTCTTTCTTGTGTGCCGGTAAGTACTTAAGTTCAACTTTCTGAAATCCAAGATTTTTGAATTTTTCTCTTACCGTCGCCACCACTTCAAGATGTTTTAACTCATTCATCTTCAAGGTCAGTACGACTCCCCGAGGTTCAATAAACTTAAGCATCCGGTAAACTTCTTTAAGCACAACCGTTGGCGGAAGATTTATATCACTAACAATCCAGTCGATATCCCGAAGATCATTTTCCGTTAGGGTTTCAAAAGGTCTCCGGAGATGCTTAAAGTTATTATTCTTTAAGATTCTAGGATCCATATCCGCCGGATCAACTCCCAGAACTTTCATATCCTGTTCTAAAAGAAAAAGACTCGCTCCTCCAGGAGCAGACCCTAATTCCAAAACCCGTTCGTGGTTATCAAAAGGAAGATCAAAGGCTTCAAAAGCTTCTGCTATTTTATAATAAGCGCGGCTGGGAACATCTTCCCTTGGGAGGATAGAACTTACTTCGCCGGGGGTTTGAAAGTGATGGCCACCCAATTTATAGGTTCCCACCCAAAACTCATCGGGTCCAACCATCATGATCAGAGTGACCTCTTCACCGGCCTTATACAAAGTCTTATCCGACACTTCCTTAAGTTTAGAAGGAATCTCAAGTTTATCATTCCGGGCCCAAACCCAGGCCTTGGAATAAAGAAGTTCTTTTTCCCTGAACTTTCCAATCGTCCGTCCGGAAACACGGGCAAATAAAGGATTAAAAGAGATTAAATTCTCCCCTTTAAAAGTTAAAAATCCGGGTCTAGAATAGCTAATCCTCAGCTCCGGATACCTGAGAGAAATTTCTTCTTTCAGTAAAGATTCAGCGTCAACATTTGTAAGGGCAAAATAGTAATAGGCCATCCAAAATGAATATCAGAGAATTCGTTTTTAATCTTCAAAAAATTTACGATGAAATGGGACAATCTTTTTCCACTTACCAGGCCTCCGTTGGACTCAGTTGCCCAACTGGCTGTGGTCAGTGTTGTCTAAACCCGGAAGTCGAAGCCTCCATGTTAGAGATGCTTCCTATGGCCTTAAGGATTTATGATGAAGGTAAACTAGAAGAATGGCTCGACCGGTTAGAAACGAATACCATTTCTCACTGTTTGATTTTTAATTATCAAGGAGGACGCAAGGGTCAATGCACTTTATACATGGAGAGACCCTCTCTGTGCCGGATGTTTGGTGTCTCCGGGTATCTGGATAAAAAGGGCGAAATTGCTATCTCCATCTGCAAACTTTTAAAACAGGATTTTCCCGAAAAGGCCCAAAAGATTAAAGATGAAAAAGGACCGGATGTTCCTAAACTACGGGACTGGTCCCTTCATTTATCAACGATCCATCCAGAACTTATTCAAAAAAGAATTCCTATCAATGACGCTCTGAAGGAAGCCCTGGAAAAGATCGCACTTTACGCAAAGTATTACGAGATTTAATAACAGGATTTCTTACAAACTCTAACTCTCATTTCTATTCTTTAATCTAGTGGCTTAACCTCCTTTTATTAAGTTTCTGTGAGGGCAATATATTAGTTAAAATTAAGTGACAATTAAGGTTGGCTACTTTAGGATTTTTTCAAAATTAATCTACCGAAGGATAATGATGAAGATCTTAGTCTCGCTTTTAAGCTTGTTCATTCTCACAACAGGCTTTGCACAGGTTGATCAAAAACTTCCAAATGGTCAGTGGGCCTACTACGGATCAGAATTTTACTCAGCTGTCACTTCCAAGAAAAAAATTGATCGCTCACTTTTTAACCGTATCTTCAATGAAGCTCACCAACCTACTAAAGGTAAGCACGACGAGATTAAATCTCAGTGCAATAGCCATGGTTGTTACCGCCACTTCTCAGTTGGTTATACAGCTGCTCGTAAGATCATGTTCGGAGAACTTGATATTTTAAGAGACAGCGAAGGTACCTATGTTCGCGATGTCTACTGCGGAAAGAAATTCTACTTCAGAGGTCTTGATGAAGTTTCAGGAATGCATACTCGGGTTAACATCGAGCACACCTGGCCTCAAAGTAAGTTCAACGGAAACTTTTCAAAAGATATGCAAAAGTCAGACATGCACCATCTCTACCTCACAGACTCAAATGCTAACAGTCGCCGTGGTAACATTCCTTTCGGTCTCGTAAGACTTGATGAGAATGAAATGGTAGGCGAAGGCTGTGATATGAGTCGTTTTGGCTTCACGGCCGGCGGTGACACCTATACTCCACCTCCTGCCCATCGTGGTAACGTCGCTCGCTCACTTTTCTACTTTGCCATGCACTACAACCTAGGCATCAGCAGCAGAGAAGAAGCCACTCTTAGAAGATGGCACAAAGATGATCCTGTTGATCAGAACGAAATAATCCGTCACGAAAAAATTGCGAAACATCAAAATGTTCGTAACCCTTTCGTAGACCATCCTCAAATTGTTGATCTCATCTCAGATTTCTAAATACTAAACGCCCCAAACTCTGGGGCGTTTTTCTTTTCATTCCCTCTTCCCTACGATACCTTTTAACCCTCTAGAATCTTTTAGAAGGAGAAGCAATGTCTGGTTTTAATAAGGTTGTTAAAACATATGATGAGGCCCTGGCAGGCCTTAATGACAATATGTTTTTAATGGTTGGGGGTTTTGGCCTTTGCGGAATTCCGGAAAACCTCATCAAAAAAATACATGATATGGGAACCAAAGGTTTAACCATTGTTTCCAACAACGCCGGTGTTGATGGCTTTGGTCTCGGGGTCCTCTTAGAAAAAAAACAAGTAAAGAAAATGATCTCCTCTTACGTGGGGGAGAATGCCCTGTTTGAAAAACAGGTCCTCTCAGGCGAACTTGAACTAGAACTCACTCCTCAAGGAACATTGGCCGAAAAAATCCGTGCCGCCGGTGCAGGGATTCCAGGCTTTTTCACGGCCACGGGCTACGGAACATTAGTGGCCGAAGGTAAAGATGTAAAAATGTTTAATGGGAGACCTTATATCCTTGAGCCAGCTTTCCCGAAAGCAGACTTTGCTCTGGTTAAGGCGTGGAAGGCAGATACCTTTGGAAACCTTATTTTCCGGAAAACAGCTGCGAACTTTAATCCGATGATCGCGACTGCTGGGAAAATCACAGTGGTTGAAGTTGAAGAGATTGTTGAACCAGGGGAACTCGATCCAAACTTTATTCATGTTCCAGGGATCTACGTTGATCGCTTGATCAAGGGAACATTTGAAAAAAGAATCGAGCAAAGAACAATTAGAAAATAAGGATTATATATATATGGCACTTTCAAGAGAACAAATCGCTCAAAGAATTTCAAAAGAACTGCGCGATGGCTATTACGTCAATTTAGGGATTGGTATTCCTACACTGGTTGCTAACTACATTCCTCAAGGGATGGAGGTTATGTTTCAGAGTGAAAACGGAATACTTGGGATGGGAGAATTTCCCACAGAAGAGACCATTGATCCGGATCTCATTAATGCCGGAAAGCAGACGGTCACCGTGATTAAAGGGGCAGCCTTCTTCTCATCTTCCGACTCCTTTGCCATGATTCGTGGGGGTCACGTGGATCTCACGGTTCTGGGGGCCTTCGAAGTAGATTCAACCGGAGCTCTTGCGAGCTGGATGATTCCAGGGAAACTCGTTAAAGGGATGGGTGGAGCGATGGATTTAGTGGCCGGTGCGGAAAATATCATCGTCGCCATGTCTCACGCTTCCAAAGACGGCAAATCAAAAATTCTTCACAAGTGCTCACTCCCATTAACGGGGGTTAATTGTGTAAAGCTCGTCGTAACAGATCTCGCCGTTCTTCGTTTAGAAGGTGGTAAGTTCCATCTCTTAGAACGAGCACCAGGAGTGTCGGTAGAAGAGATTAAATCTCTCACTGAAGCTGAATTAGTCATCCCTGCCCATGTGCCAGAGATGACGTTCTAGTCCTCTAGTGACCAGGTGGCGGGGCCGGTGTTTCACGATTCGGCTCCGTCGGAGTTTCCGGTTCATTCGGGACATCTGGACTTGGATTAAAGGGTGCGGAGTCAGGAATCGTATCAAACTCCACTCCCGGTTTACTATGAAGATCACCCGTATCAATTTCTATAGGCGACTCTCCAGGTGTCGGGTTAGTTGGAACTGGCTGATCGGGATTAGTGCCTGGACCGTTTAAATATGGATTCATCGTCCCCTCCTAGGTTGAAGCTAATCATATCTATTCATCCCCTTCTTCCCAAGGACACTGCATTCTAGTCCTATTAAATCTGTTAATTTCCCATTACCATTAATCCATGCAAAAAAGAGTCGTCATTAAATTAGGTTCCCTCGCTGTCACCGATGAAGCAGGTGGTGTTTCTCTTCCAAAAATCAAAAGCATCGTACAGGAAGTGGCCCATTTAAAATCCCAAGGCTACGCTCCTATTCTGGTGAGTTCCGGTGCCGTTAACTCTGGTAAACATCTCATTAAAAAACCAGAAGAAAAAAAAATGATGATATCTTTCCAGCAAGCGGCTGCGGCGATTGGGCAACCACTCCTTATGAAGGCCTACGTGGGGACACTTTTAGATCACGGTCTTCACTGCGCGCAGATTCTGGTGACTCATGAAGATTTTAAAGTGCAGAAAAGATTTCTGAACATCCGAAATACCATCAACCAACTTTTAGAAAACAATATCCTTCCGATTGTGAATGAGAACGACACCGTTTCTTATGAAGAAATTACCGTTGGTGATAATGACCAATTGGCCGTCATGATCACTCAGGTTGCTGACGCTGAAAAACTCATTCTTTTAACCGAAGCCGATGGTCTTTTTAACAAAAACCCGAAAGAGCCGGACGCTAAACGCTTTGACGAGATCGACTTTAAAGATGATTTTTCCGGAGTTAAATTTGCCGCCAAAACCAGTGTGGGTCGGGGTGGAATGGACACTAAGCTTAAAGCGGTAAGAAAGCTTACTCCGATTGGAGTGGACGTCATCATTGGAACCTTTCTCACCTCTCACCCTTTAACTCGCCTCTTAGATAAACAAGGCGGAACACTCTTTAAAGGGAATCCAGAGAAGCAAACCTCACGCCGGAAATCATGGTTATCAACAGTGGTTAAAAACGAAGCCTGGGTTGTGGTGGATGAAGGCTGTGCCCTCGCTCTTATGAAGGGCAACACTTCCCTTCTTCCCATCGGCATCAAAAAGGTATGCGGTACCTTTCGGCGGGGGGATGTGATTCAGGTGAAGCACAAGAATAAGAGCATCGCCGTGGGAATTACTGAGTATGATTATAAAGAAATGGAGCTTATTAAAGGGAAAAAGTCGGGAGAGATTTCAAGTCTCATGGAAAATCCTCCTTCTAAAGTGGCCATTCATAAAGATAATCTTCTCTTAAAAAGTGATTACTAACCCGCGACCTTTTCGACCTTGCATTCAATTTTGAAACAAGAGACCATAAGAACAGATTCCGTCTTATGGGATCCGTAACCGGATCTGGATGTGGTTCGTGCAGGGGAAAATCATTGAACCACATCCATCTCTGGTAACTCTTAAGCAAAATCTCTGGCAAGTTTTAAAATTTAAGCCCTCATTAATTCAGGTTTTTTGACTCACACCACAAACAAAACACCATACCCACAAATTATTTTTTCCGCTAAACTTATCTCTCACCATGGAGACCCTCATGAGCGTCATAAACACTGCCCAATTGGCCAAGAAGGCCACAACTAAACTTCAATCCCTTCCGGAAGAACAGCGCTTAATGGCCTTAGAGAGCATCGCCCTGGCCTTAACTAAACACAGCGCAGAGATCCTGACTGAGAATAAAAAAGATCTGGATGAGGCCCGTAAGAATAAGCTTTCCTCTGCCATCATTGATCGGCTGACCTTGACGGAGAAATCCATCGAGTCGCTGTCGCAAATGTGTCGGGATGTGGCCGATCAAGTGCAAGTGGTGGGCACTATTGTGGAAGAGTACACCCGTCCCAATGGACTCGTGATTCAAAAACAAAGAATCCCCCTGGGAGTCATTGGAATGATTTTTGAGTCACGCCCGAATGTGGTGGTGGATGGTGCCGCCCTCGCGATAAAATCCGGAAACGCCATTATTTTAAAAGGTGGTAAGGAAGCTCAACATTCCAACCGAAAACTTTACCAAGTGATTCATGAAGCGATTGAGAGGATTCTTCCAGCGGGCTCAGTATCACTCGTTGAAACCAGAGAAGATGTGGCCCAGCTTTTAAAACTTCATGAGTACATTGATCTCATGGTCCCGCGCGGGGGCAGTAGTTTAATCCAGCATGTTCGCACTCATGCCACCATGCCGGTAGTGGCCCATGATAAGGGGCTCTGTCACCTGTATGTTCACCAGGATGCAGAAGTTCATAAAGTCATTCCGATTATTCTTAATGCTAAAACCCAGAGACCGGGTGTGTGTAATGCGCTGGAATGTCTCATCCTGAATGAAAATTACCCGGAAAATAAAAAAATCATCCAAAGTCTTCTGGATGCGGGAGTGGAACTCCGTGGGGATGATGAGTCGAGGATTTTAAACGATAAGGTCAAAAGGGCCACAGCTCAGGATTATGACACTGAATATCTGGATAAGATCCTCTCTCTAAAAATAGTCAAAACTCCGGAAGAAGCGATCTCTCATATTCAAACCCACTCTTCCCATCACACCGAGGCGATCCTTGCTCAAGATCCAGCAGTGATTGAGCTTTTTTTAAATTCACTGGATGCTTCAGCTTTGGTAATTAATGCTTCTACTCGCTTTAATGACGGCGGGGAATTGGGTCTGGGTGCGGAACTTGGGATTTCCACTTCCAAACTTCACGCCTATGGGCCTATGGGTGCAAAAGAAATGACAACCACACGTTTCCTGGTGAAAGGAAACGGACAAATAAGATAAGGGTAAAATTATGGCATCGTTTGATTTGGTTTCAAAAATTGATGAAATGGAACTTAGTAACGCTCTTAAAAACACGGAAAAAATGATTGCCGGTCGTTTTGACTTTAAAGGTTCAGAGGCGAAAGCTGAATACAAAGAAAAAGAAAAAGTGATTGAAATCCGCGCTGAAGACGAGATGAAAGTTAAATCAGTGCTAGATATTCTTCGCACCAATATGGGTAAACGCGGGATCGGCATGCGCGGGATGAAGGAATCAGAGATTGAAAACTCTGGTCTTAAGAATAAAAAAATGACCCTTTCTCTCACCTCAGGTTTTGATAAGGACGCTCAAAAACTTATGAACCGTCTCATTAAAGAGTCAGGCTTCAAAGGGAAGACTCAGTACATGGATGAGAAGTACCGGGTGGAATCCAAATCTATTGATGAACTGCAAAGTCTTTTTCAATTTTTAAGAACTCACAAAGACATGAATCTAGAACTACACATGGAAAATATGAAACGCTAAGGAGCGCTTATGACTCTTATGGAACAAGTAAATAACGATATCAAAGAGGCCATGAAGGCCAAACAACAAGAGCGCCTTGATGCGCTTAGAATGCTTAAAGCTGAGTACATTAAAAACAACACCGCCACTAAGCCAACGGATGAACTCTCAGTAACGGTCGCCCACAATAAGCGCCTCCAGGATTCCCTCGAAATGTATGAGGCAGGAAGTGAAGCTCACAGTAAAATTGTTCGCGAAATGGAATTCATTAAACCTTACCTTCCGCAGGCCATGGCAGAGTCAGAAGTAGTGGCCCTTATTGAGTCTATTAAAGCTTCTGGTGCCAAAGATATGGGTGCCATCATGAAAGAGCTTCAGCCACAAATTAAAGGCCGCTTTGATGGTAAACGCGCTTCTGATTTAGTGAAGGCCGCTCTTTAGAATGAAGATCCAGGACTTCGGTGAAACCTTTGAGTTAATCAAATTTCTGAGGGCACGAGATGTTGCCCGGGATATTACTTATGAGCTGGCCTCACTGGTTCGTCCCGGGATGACTGAAGCTGATGTCCTGGATCTGTATAAAAAAATCCTCGCAAAGTACCCGGTCGAAAAACAGTGGCATCCCCATAAGTTTAGACTGGGCCCCAATACGATTTGTAGTTTTAAAGACCCCTCCATCCCCTACACTCTCAAAG
>JAEYUK010000353.1 GCA_023432655.1 Pseudomonadota bacterium
CGTTAAAGAGTAAATGACCGTCATAGTTACCATCAAGCTCATAAACCACGACTGAGTCTTGGCGAGCAGCGTGGTCTCCAGCGCCGATATCGGAAATAAAGTCATGGGAATTAAAGCCCGGACTTACTCTGTCCCATTCCCTGACCATCATTCTGATTCGGGCCTTAATATCAAAGGCCGTATCATAACAGTAAAAGGTATAGAACGGATTAGTGGTATAAGGCGGAATCCCTAAGAATGGCTCTGCCGCTAGAGGCTTGGCGGTGTAGGTACTGTTTTGAAACTTAACTGTCGGCTGATCTAAGAGTCCTCCAACACCAGTGGTGATGAGTTCCAGGCCTGTACCATCAAGTCTTTTATTTTTTGAATAGCTATCCATGACTTCTGGGTTGAAAGTTTTGGCCATCACTCCCAAAGTGTCGACAAAAGTCGTATGGAAAGCACTCCGATATCCAGCATCGGCAGGGTTTCTGTAATCAATGTTTAAACTCGCCAGATGTCTTCTAAAATTCACATAGGGCTTTAAATTATTTTCTTTTTCAAGGCTAATCAGAGGCTCAAGCTCATATTCTTTAGTAAAAGGTTGGTTGATGACTGTTTCACTAATCTCCGTCGCTTTAGTGAGGGTCTTAGTGAGATTAGTCAGAGGGCCACCGATACAGGATGCGACTTTCCCTCCACATGAAATCACTCGCGATGAGAGTGCGTGTTTAAGAACTGCTGGAGTAGGACCATCGGCTGGTGTGTACGTCACAGAAAGGGTTTGAACCGTGACGGTTCCAATATCACAATTGGGTCCACCGGAAGCCTCGTAATTAAAGCGGCAAAGTTCATCATCATCAGAGAGCTGGAATTTCGCTCTGGAAGCGGCCGGAATAGTGCTAGAAGCAATGTCACCGCAAGTTAATGCTGTCGTATTGGTATTAATAGGAATGCCGCGTGCGAGGGCCGCATCTACTACGTTGCCCGCACTGGTTGTATCGTTGGTACATTCTATTTCGAGATAAGTTCCGGTTGAATCTCCAGGCATTCGTTCAAAGTATGAGAACGGAGAGTAACCAATATAATCACAAGAATTAGCACTTGAGTTTACACTGAACTCCATTCCTCCATGAAGGAGCGAAAGTTCTTCAGCATCAAAATAACAAGTAATATCATTCTTAGCAGGATCTCCCCGGAACGTATCACTTGAGAGAGCGGTTGTACTTCTTACTTCACAAGGAGCGGTCTGGTTACCAATTCCTGTTTTATGGAGATTGTAATTAAGAAGGGCGGGCGAAGTATTGGTTACGTTGAAATAATATTCAGAAGGCGGAACGGCCACATCAGGTACAGTGGCTTCGCCTTTCGTGAGTTCAGGTGCAACTTTTTCATTACAGGCACTAACAAGTAGTGACAGCGCAAGTAACGAGAGTTTTGAAATACCTTTCATAATCAATCCTTCGAGGAAAAACCTTAGTTCTCACACACTCTATCGGACGGTTAAAAAAGAAATTGAGAGGGTGTGTTTTTTACTCCTCTTTTTTTTAAGCTCAGGTTAGACTCTTCCATAAGTACTTTTATTGTATAATAGAGTCACAGATTTCAGACTAAGAAGGTCGGAAAATTGATGTTTTTCACGCAGAAGCTTAGATTTCAACAACTTTCACTCTTAATAAAATTAAGCTTGCTCTTTGGCCTTCTTTCTTTTTGCCCTAAATTGTTGGCTGCTCAAGACGCAATCATTATTGCAGAGAAGGCCGTTATCTACTCTGATCGTGAGATGAAAAGTCCGATTGGTTTCGTCAGGAAGGGACGTAAAGTCAGTGTAGGGGAAATAGCCAGAAACAATGCTCAGGTATATCCCATCGTAGTTTCCGGAAAAATTGCTTACATTCGGGTTTTAGATGTCACCACCGAGAAAGAATCTGTTGAAGCGGATCGTTTAGTCGCTGAACGTTTTCGAAAAGCGGCGGTAGAAATCAAAAAACAAAAAATTGTTGTGTCTTATATGCGATTTAATTCCACCATATCAATGGAAGAGGATAACGACGCTTTAATGACTGGCGATGCTGTTAGCTGGAATGGAGTCTCTCTTAAAGGAGAAGTGCTGTTAAAGAATTCCTGGGATATCCAAATCATGATTAACTACATGATGGCCGATTCTGGACAGGAAAAGTTCACAGCAACAGAGATTGGCGGAGGTGTTGCTTACCGCTTGATCGACACTAAAAAACTTCTACTTCGCGCTGACGCCCAGATTTTAGGTATTCCCTTTAGTAGCTATGAATTTGAAACTGACTTCTTAAAGAGAGCTTATGGATACACGCTGGGTGGAGGAGTGACAATGACTCTCTGGTTATCGCCGACCTGGGCGATTGAAGGAGCTTTAGGTTATTACCGAACTCATCTTCTGAAGTTTAAGTCCCCGGAGCCCTACAAGGAAATATCCCCTGTTTTTAGTGGACCCCGATTCACACTTGGCCTTAACTATTCGATGTAATCAGGAGTTTTAGTTTCTCAAGATCGGCCTTCCGGGAATGACGATCGATCAAAATCTTTTTCCCATCAGCGCTTTTTAACCAAAGAACAAAGTAGCCCTTATTTTGAAATCCCACATTGTCCTGCCGGGAGTTCATCCGGGCAACATTAGGA
>JAEYUK010000358.1 GCA_023432655.1 Pseudomonadota bacterium
CTCTTACTTTTATTTCGAAAGAAATTGATGGATTTTATGTGTTCTTCCACATCGTCGAGTTTTGCTTTGGCGAGCTTTTGAGGAGTTGCATACTTTTTAAAGAGGGCCGGGGTTACCATATTGACCCGTGCATCCGTGCATTGAGCAGAAAGGATGGTCGCTAATAAAAGCTCAAAGGGGTTAGAATGATCCAACTCGCAGTGGGCATCAGGATGTATTTTTTTTAGTCTTTCAAAGACAACTTGGGCCAATTCACTTTTTTTCATGAGGGAATCTTAGCAAAGTTGGCCTATTTCATCAAAGATTGCTAAGTAAGGGCATGAGTAATTTCAAAGTAAAAGACCACTATTTTAATAAAGCGAAGAATGAAAACTTCCTCGCCCGCAGTGTTTATAAACTTGAGGAAATTGATGAGAAGTACAAGATCCTTAAACCGGGCATGCAGGTGGTGGATTTTGGTTATCACCCTGGTTCCTGGATTCAATACACCAGCAAGGTGATTGGTGACCAAGGCCTGGTAGTTGGAATCGATATTCGCCCCTTGAATAAGACATTATCAGCGATTAAAAACGTCAGAGTTTACGAAAAAGATATCTTCGATATTCATGATCTCGCACAGTTGGGAGTTGAGGGACAGTTCGATGCCGTTCTGTCTGACATGGCGCCAAACACCACTGGAATAAAATCTCTGGACCAAGACCGAAGCCTTAACCTCGTAGAATCAGTCTTTGGTCTTCTCCCGAAGTTCCTCCGACCGGGCGGAAACTTCGTCATTAAAGTCTTTGATTCACAACACGCCCAGAACTTTTTGAAAGAACAGAAGAACCTGTTCAAAGAGTTCCATTATTTAAAACCGAAATCTACCCGAAGTATCAGTAAAGAATTTTTTGTCATTGGAAAGAACTTTAAGGCATAATGCTTTCATGGTTTTTAAGGATTTAAACCGCAAAGGTAACTTTGCTCTTCTTGGCATACTTGTCGTTGTCGCCTTGGCAACTTTCCCTGCATGGGGAAATCTCAACTTTATCAAAGATAATACACTTTTTAATTCCTCTCCTGAAACGTCCACACCTGCGGCAGAAAAAGAATCTTCTGATGATTTTCAAAAAATTCTTTCTAATCACCAGGATTGGAACGAGCAGATTGATTACGATAGTTCCCGCTATAATGTTAATTATACTTTTAATGAAGAATTAGAAGATTACATTAAAAAGCAGCTCTCGCTTTATCGTCCTGACTATACTTCTGTTGTCGTTATGGATAATGAAACAGGCCATATCTTGGCGGCGGTTGATTACTCAAGAAAGCACAAAGTGTTTGGAAGAGATCTCGCCTTCACCAACACCCATCCTGCTGCCAGTATCTTTAAAGTCATAACGGCAGCTGATCTTTTAGAAAATACTCATGTTCGAACTGATTCTGAATTTCACTTCACTGGTCGTTCTACTACCCTTTACAAACATCAGCTAACGCAACCTAATGGCCGTCACCGCTGGATTCGGACCATTAATTTTAAAAAAGCCTTTGCAGCTTCGAATAACGTAATCTTTGGCCGTGCGGCCATTGAGAATCTGACACCTGCAGGCCTTAAGAAGATGTCGGAGAAATTTGGCTTTAATAAAAAGCTCGTTGAAGGTGTGAATCTTGCTCCTTCGGTTTTTAATCTTGCTACTGATCAATATAATCTTGCTGAATACTCTTCAGGACTTAATCGTCATACCCTAATGAGTCCAGTGCATGGAGCGGTCATAGGATCGGTTATTGCTAATGGTGGTGTCCTTCGCTACCCGGTTGTGATTAAGTCTTTGGAAGGGCACTCTGATCAAAAAGTCATTTACCCTCCTATTAAGAAAGAAGAAGTTGTTCTCACTCCAAATACCGCAGCTGAAATGAAAGAACTTTTTGCTGCAACCATCACTAATGGAACAGCTCGTTCCTCCTTCCGTAGAAGTAAGTATCTATTGGAAAAACTTGAAATTGGCGGTAAAACAGGAAGTCTCACCGGCGGAGAACCGTTTGGTAAAAGAGACTGGTTTGTCAGTTACGCAAAATCTCTTGAAGATAAAAGCGATAAAGGTATTTCCATAAGTGTCATGATTGTTAACCAGAAAAAGTGGTACATAAAATCTCCATTACTGGCCAAAAACATCATGGAGTACTACTACTCGCATCTTTATCCTCAAAAAAAGTAAAAGGTAGATAACATGGAAGAAAATTCAAATCCTGAAGTTGTTCAAGCAACCCCCCAGGAAACGGCCGGAGCGGCAGCACCCCTTATATCTAAGAAAGATAAGTTCATTAAAGAAGTAAAGTCATTTACCTTCATCATTCTTTCAGTGCTGATTTTTAGATCAGTCTTGTTTGAGCCGTTTAAAATTCCATCGGGCTCAATGATCCCAACACTTCTGATCGGTGATTTTATCCTGGTAAATAAGTTTTCCTACGGTTTCAAGGTCCCTTTCAGTGATTGGTTCACTGATCCTATTTATATCACTGGTCCATCTCAACCAGAGCGCGGGGATGTGATTGTTTTTAAATACCCGAAAGACACAAATCTTAACTACATTAAACGCGTGATCGGTCTTCCCGGAGACACCATCGAAGTGATTGATAAAGTGGTTTATGTGAATAATAAGCCCATTGAGACTAAAGAAATTGATGGCAAAGAAATTTTAGAAGACATGGATGATCGTTACCGCGCTTATCAGTTTAAGTTCATGGAAACTAAAACTGGGGATGCAACTCACGTGACTCAGGTAGATATGGGGAATGATTACTTTGCAAACTACTATAAGTACACTGTTCCGAAAGATAACTACTTTGTAATGGGTGATAACCGCGATTTCTCGGCTGATTCTCGTCGCTGGGGAACTGTTCCTTTTGGTCACATTAAAGGAAAAGCGATTTTAACTTGGTTCTCGCTTTCTGTGCCTTGGCCTTGGAGTGAGGATGAGCAAGAGTCATGGAAGTTTCGTCCATGGCGTATTGGTAAAATGATTGATTAAGTTTTTAAGACCCCGGTTATGCCGGGGTTTTTATTTTAGAGTGATCTTTGTTTCACCATCATTCCCATTCTCAGGTGGTGCTCCCTGAAAATCTCTGGAGCGCTTTAAGTAATCTCTGAGCCAATTCTTCAAGACTCCATCTCCATGCCCATGAATAACACTTATATAAGGCACGTCTCCTGATAAGAGATCTCCTAGGGCGTTTTCGATGAGGTTTTGAAACTCAGATAATCTCATCCCACGCACGTCAAATTCGAGCTGAGAGTTGGAAGTTTTAACAAAGCTCACGGAAACCTTAGGCTTAACCGGAGCACGTTTTGAACGTCCCAATGTGTGGACTGGGACAGTCATTTTGATCGGCCCCTTGGCGATAGTGATTTCACTTCGGCGAGGATCAATACTCTGAACGACAAATTCCTTTTTAAGGGTGAAGGAATAAACCACATCCCCTTTTTTAACGGTGCTTATATCGAGATCACTTTCGGGTGGTAATTCCTCTTGGGATACCGGCATCTCGCCACCGAGTCGGGAAATTTGAGACTTAAGCTGATGAGCCTTTTCATCCACTCTTTTTACTTTTTGGATTTCATTCCGGCGGGCCTCTTCCACCAGTGCCCGAGCTTCATTCAGGATTTTATCTACTTCCTGACGGGCCTTGGTGAGTTCCTCTTTCATCTTAAGATTAAGAATCCCTTCCATAGCGCCTTTTTGATTTTTTAATTCCATTTCTAAACGGCGATTAGAGTTTAGGATTTTATCGAGTTCAATTTGTTTTTGGGAAACTCGCTGGAGGAGAGTTTCATAGCTTACGTTTTTTGTACTTAAGTGAGAGAGAGCTTTCTCTGGAACATCCTTCACCCCGGGGTTATTCCGGGAGAGGATTTTAAAGATATCAATCGCCATGGAGGCACCGGGAGTGCCCCATTGAATTTTATAGGTAGGTTTCATGCTTTCGGTGTCAAATCCTACGTGACAAGAAATGTAGCTTCGATCCTGGTGAATCAAAGTCTTAAACATCTGATGGTGGGTAGATACCACGATATGGCAGGTCGCTTTCTTATGAAGTTCATCAAAGTAGGCCATGGAGAGGGCCGATGCCTCATCGGAAGAAGTGGAGTTAAAAATTTCATCGATTAAAATGAGATTTGAGGGAAGAATATTTTCCATCAGTTCGATGTAGTTTTTTACTTCTCCCGAAAAGGAACTGAGTCCGGTTTTTAGATCCTGAAGATCATTTCCAAAATAGAAGAGACCTTCATAAGGATACATTTCAGCTTCCGCCGCCGGAACAAAGAAGCCGTGATAAAAAAGTAAGTAAGAAAGTGTAATGGATTTAAGGAAAACTGTCTTTCCACCGGTGTTGGGACCCGAGATGACAATCCCATGATCTCTTTGATGGCAGTCAGCATTGTTCTTAACGGCGTTTTTTATCAGAGGATGGAAGAGCTGGGTGAATTTAAAGCCGGGTGTTTCTTTAATTGTAGGAGACTCTAAATTGTAGCGATAAGCAAAATCACTTTTTGCTAGATAGAAATCAATTTTTGTTATGAGCTGCAAGGATTCATCAGAGAGCGGGGAGAAATCGGCCAGCTGCTTTGAGAACTTGATAGTTAACTGATTGATAATTTCATCAATTTTAGCAATGAGCTCGAGTCTTCGATTACAGGTGTCTCTTATTTCAAAAGGCTCCACAAAGAGGGTCTGACCTGATTCCGAACGTGAAATAATAAACCCAATATCGGAGCGATAGGAATCAGTTCGGACCGGTACGACGAAGCGGTCATAGTGAACGTCGTAGCTATTGTATTGGAGAAGCTTTTGATTCGCGGGTTGAGTGATCCAATCCTGGACCGTTCTTCGAATGCGCTCTTCTAATTCCCGTAGTCTTTGATGGAGTTCCGACAACTCCGGATGGCGATCAAAATGGACTTCTCCTGAGCTGTCCACCAGGTGTCTGAACTCTCTTAAAAATTTCCGCTGAACTGGTTGGAAATCAATCTGTGAGACAGCACTAAATTCCGCCAAATTAAACTTGGGTAAATCTTGTTTGATGAACAGCGCGCTCTCGATGAGGAGCGCCACTTTATTAAGTTCACTAAATGACAGCACTCCATCTTTCTTAAGATGAAGAATATGACGCTCAAGTGAGTTGTCTTCGGGAAGCTTACTTAGGAGTTGTTTAAAAACCTGGCGGTAATCTTCTTTAAACTCCTGAAGGTAAGACTTCGTGCGGACAAATTCCAGGGCCAGATCACCCCAGCGGCCAATAAAAAGCTCTTCCATGAGAGCTTTCTTATTACGTTCAAAAAAAGCAAATTGAGCTATAATGCCTGAAAGGACATCCCATTCGACCTGTGTGTGGTGCACGGAATGTTGAGTGGTGATGAGATTAATAGTCATATGATCCAATATTATCTTGATTTAGAAAAACAGGTCAAAAATATCAAAGAAAAGGCGCTCTCCCAAGGGCAAATTCAGAAACTTTACAGCACGGCTTACTATATTAGTTTATCCATTCGAGCCCCGGGAAAAACCTGGCATCTTTTCTTCGGACGCGGCAGTGGCTTTGAAGGTGTGTGGCTCCATGATTCACCTCCTCCTTCTGTGTTAAGAAGAAAAGATAACTTTTTAGAATACTTGAGAAGGCATTTATCTTCCTGCAGTTTTTTAGATGTCACTCTGGACCGCTTTGATCGGATCGTGAAACTCACGTATCAGAAATTTGGAAAAGAACAATCTTTCCTTTGGTTTTGGCGTGGTCGAAAACTCTATTTTTTACATCACTATATGGAGCGGCCAGAAACTCCTTTTAAAATACTTTTGAGCTGGCGAAATAAATCCTTTATCCCAGAGGGCGAAGATCCTGATCTCTTTTCCTACTTTGATGAAATTGGCCGGCACCAGGACATGAATCATGACTTATTCTCACCAGTTTTACCGACGATGGATGTTCTCCTGGCGGAAGAACTAAAAGTTGCCGAGTTGAAGGATGTAACTTCTGTGCCAACTTTTCTTCAAAGAAAAAAAGTTAACATCGAAGCCGATCTTAGAAAGGCCGAGCAGTGGCAAAAGCTTCAGGCGCTACTGGATAAACAACATCCTCTAGAGAATGTTTATGAACTTAAAGTGGATGATCAAAAAATTAAATTTGAAGGGGAGCTTAATCCTTATGAACGAAGAAACCTGGTTTTTGAAAAAATCAAAAAACTAAAACGAGGTGAGAAAATTCTTAAGGAGCGATTGGGTCAAGTTGAAGAGCAGCTGACAGGAAAAGAGTTAGTTAAGGCCAAAGAATCTAAAATCCCTATGGTCCGTCCGATTTGGGGAGAAGAAACTAAGACCCCTGTCATTCAGCCAGCAAAGGTCACCGAAAATTATCGGGTTTTTTCCATTGAAGGCTGCCAAATCGGTGTAGGCCTTAATGCCCAGGGAAATGACCAGCTTAGAAGCCGTTGGGCGAATAAAGAAGATCATTGGATTCACTTGGATGGCCACAAAAGTACCCATGTTATTATTAAGTTAACCGGTACTCAGTCGATAAGTTCCGAGCTTTTAAACTTAGGAGCCTCGATAGTTGCCCATTTTTCTCGTTTTGGAGATGATTGGATTCCAATTATTTACACCCAGGTGAAAAATTTGAAAGGTGTTTCGGGGGCCCCAGGTATGGTAATATACAAAAAAGAAAAACATCTAAGATGTCCTAGAAAAGCTGTGGATGATCTTATTAAGGATTAATATGAAAACTTTTTTCGGTCTTTTACTCCTTACCACTTCTGTATTTGCTCAGGACCCAAGTGCTTATCTTAAAAATTTTGACAGTAAAGTCTACTCTCTCAAATCAAAGGGAGTGACGGATTTCGTCGTTGACATCGAGAGCCCCCAGATCACGAAACAATTAAATGAACAGAAACTTTTCGGAAAAGTTGAAGAAGTCATCTTTAGAACTTACTGGACAGCTAAGCCGGAACGTCTGGCGATTGAAGTGATTGGACTACCCGAAGGTTTTAGAGAAGTTAAAGAAGAGTTAAAAATGGGTGTTCTAGGAATTATGGATAACTTAATTCCTATGACTACCGCTCAGCGTTTTAACGGTTATAAGTTCTCAGCAGGTAAAGCTAGTCGGGAATACATTGCGGAAGACACAACGGGCGTTGCCCCGATTCCGAGCTTCATCTTAAAGTTTGATGAACAGGATAAACTCGTCGAAATCAATGCTGTAAAAAATATTGGAACAATGGTCATTAAGCCTGAGTATAAAAAGGAATCTTTTGCTGATGGTAAATGGGTGCTGGATGAACAAACCACCACTACTTCCGAGCAGGGACAAACGTTAGTGGTCACAAAAGAGCTCGAATACGACAAAGTTCAAGGCATCGGTGTTTTAAGCGAAGTTGAAATCGAAACGGAACATAAAATGACTGTGCCTGAAGCTAAAACAGTAAAAAATAGTGAAAAAATCTCCTTCAAAAATTACAAAATTAATACAGGGGATGCCCTTAAATACTTCCTGGGTGAGGCCAAGGCTGCCCCTGCGGCTCCGGGCCAAGCTCCTACCCAAGAGTAGTATCCGATCATAATAGTTTCTTTAGGCGATTATCTGCTTCTTTCCTTGAGTGGAGTCAGTTACAAGTTATAATAATTTAAATAACTTTGTAGGTGACACGTGCGCTCATTATCTCTAAGCAAAAGCGGAATTAATAAAATTCGTAGCAATCTTTTTGAACTAAAGGCCAGTGATTTTGAAGGGTCGATTAAATCTATTCCTTCGGGTGAATGGTGTATCTTAAGTTGGGGACCTCAGGATTACGGCATTGGTTTCTTGAACCCCATGATCGAAGATAAGTATTCTTGTGCTTCTTTGGTGGGGAAATTATCCAAAGAGGCCCTGACGAATTTCTCGGTTGAAAATTTTATTTCAGACAAATTAAAAGAGGCCTTTGAAAAACGGCAAAAAATAAAAGGTTACGAAAAAAACGCCCGAATCTTTTACGGTGTAAGTGACGGATTACCGGGACTCATCATTGATCTCTTTCACAATGCTGCCATCATTCAGATTAATACTGCGGGTGTTGATAGGTTTAGAGAACATATTAAAAAAACGATTACTGAGCTTACTGGAACTCACGCCTACTTTCTGGATAATCCAAAATATCGCGAAAAAGAGTTCCTTCCCACTTTTCATAACGAAGCTTTGCCTGACCTGGAAGTTGAAGAGAATAATCTTAAATATAAAATCCGTTCTGAAGTATTACAAAAAGTCGGATTCTATTATGACCACCGGGAGAATCGGTATAATCTTATGCAGCTCCTCTCACGTCTCAATCAGGAGTTCTCATCAGGCCTTGATCTTTTCTCCTATGCTGGTGCCTGGGGAATGAGTGGCCTTAAAGCTGGCGTAAAGGAATTGCATTTTGTGGATCAGGGAGACTTTGCCGTTGAAGTCACAGAAGCTCTAAAGCTTAATGGATTTGAAGGCAGAGGGAATTTTTACCGCAGTGATGTCTTCAAATATCTCGATGAAGCGATTCAGAAGAATAAAAAATTTGATCTGATCCTTTGTGATCCGCCAGCCTTTGCGAAAAGCGCTCTTCACAAAAATCAAGCACTCGAAGGTTATAGCAAGCTTCATCGGAAAGTGTTTAAGGTTCTAACGGAAGCTTCAATTGTGGCGTTCTCATCTTGTACTCATTATGTGAGTCATGAAGAGTTTCAAAAAAACATCCAGGACGCAGCTTCTCGGGAGAATAAAAAAATTCAGTTAATTTATTGTGGCATGCAAGGTTTTGATCATCCGGTCAAATCTCTGGAAGATCGATCAAATTATATTAAAAGTTATTTTTATAGCGTGGAGTAGAATATGGAGTTACAAGAAAAGGTTCAAACGGTCATTAAACAAGCTCAAAGCATTATTTTTGGTCAAGATGAACTTCTTGAATCGATTGTGGCGGCATTGGTTTGTGAAGGCCATCTTCTGATTGAAGGTCTTCCCGGATTAGGTAAAACACTTAGTGTATCCGTTATGAGTAAGCTTTGTGATTTGCAGTTTCAGCGTATTCAGTTTACTCCAGATCTCCTGCCCTCAGATTTGATTGGGACCATGATGTACAATCAACAAAAACAAGAATTTACTACGAAATTTGGACCAATATTCACTCAGCTCGTTCTGGCCGATGAGATTAACCGTTCGCCGGCAAAAGTTCAGGCAGCTCTTCTTGAGGCCATGGCAGAAAAACAAGTCACTATTGGGGATAAGACACATAAACTTCCTTCTCCATTTGTAGTGCTTGCTACTCAGAACCCGATTGAGCAAGAAGGAACATATAACTTACCAGAAGCCCAGCTCGATCGATTTATGATGAAAATTACTGTCGATTATCCGGACTTTGAAGCTGAAAAAAGTGTCCTTGGATTGAAACCTTCTCAACTGGACATGAAACCAATCATTGGCCAAAACGATCTCTTTGCGATGAAAGAAAAAGTAGAAGCAATCTACGTGGATGAAAAGATTAAAGATATGATCATTCGAATTGTTCATGCCACACGACCTGGAAGTAAATTTTTCTTAAAAAAATATGACGGGGCGATCACTGCCGGTGCTTCTCCGCGGGCTTCAATTTGGCTATATAAGATTGCTAAGTTTAAGGCCTTCATGGAAGGAAAAGATTTTGTAACACCGGAACATCTTCTGAGTATTGTTCCTTCAGTTTTAGGCCACCGGGTTATCCCATCTTATGAAGCGCAAATTGATAAACTCAATACCCGCAATCTGGTGGCAACTATCGCAGCGAGTGTTGTTTAATTATGAATTTGCGGGAGATCGAACGTGTCGTTGGGATGATCCAGACACATATATTTCGAAATTCCAATGCTTACTCAGCGGGTATGCTGAAATCACATTTTCGTGGTTCTGGACTTCAGTTTCGGGAACATCAGATTTATGTTCCTGGTGACGATGTTCGTTTTATTGACTGGAAACTATCCGCTCGTTCACCCAATATTTATTTGAAAACATTTGAAGAAGAGCGGAATGTCGAGATCGTAGTTTTTTTCGACCTCTCCAATACGCTCCTGTACGGATTTGAAGGAGTTTCTAAGCTTCAGGCTATGCTTGAGATTGTGGGCCTCCTCTATCTCCTGGCGGGTGAAACCCACGATCTGGTAAGGGTCATCATCTGGGGTGAAAAGACATTAAATCTTCCACCCAAGAAGGGCCGGGAAGGTCTGACTCTTTTTATTTCTCAGCTCGAGAAAATGGGACTGCTGGACAGTGATGGAAAAGTTATCCTCAACCAGAATCGCCCTCTGAATACCCATACTGAAGATAATAAGATAGCTCAGATAAAATCCTTTCTGGCACGTAGAAAGGAAGTCATTTATCTGGGGGACTTAAGTCTAGTGCAGGACAAAGAAATCTGGAGAAAGATTCTGGATAAGAAGAATATGCACTGTTTTAGAATTTTTTCGCCTGTTGATAAAAATGCCAATCAACCTTTCTTACTTAAAGTAAAGAATCCGTCGAGTGGTAAAGGCACAGTCAGAGACCTTAAGGGCGACGCAGATGATCCCCTTTTTGTTAAGCAGCGATTTAAAGAAATTGGCGTTCACGAGCGCTACCTAGAGAAATTTGTAAAAGAGTTAGTGTGAAAAAGATTCTATTCGTTTTACTAGTTTGTTTTTCGACTTCTGTCCTTGGGACAGTAGGAATGCATATTAATTTTTCGAACCCGAGCATTAAGCAAGGTAAGGTCGAAGAAGCTACGATTTATTTGGATGAGTCGACGGCCCAAAAGCTACTCGCTTCAAAAATAGCGGGGCAATCTTTGGAAAGTACGATTTACCTCATGGAAGTGGGGCCGTTAACTAAGACTGAGAATAACTTTGAGGCCAGTGCCAAAGTTATTTTCCTGAAAATCCCTGAAAGTAAAGCTCTCCTCTACAAAGGTAGTCATGGTGAATTTCCTGTCACTTGGTCCCCGGTAGAAATTGTCCCAACCGAGGCTACACAAGAACTTATTTTTGAAACATTCTCCATTCCGGCCAAAAAGGATCTCGTTCTATGGTTTGGTCTTCTACTAATCGCGGCCCTTTTGATATTCATCATTTTGAAATTCAGAAAAGCTCAGCTCATAAAGACACAGATTAAAAAAAGGCGTGCCTCTTTACGGGATGATCTCCTTAAAGGCTCTAATTATGTAGAAGTGGTTGAGATTTGGAAAAAGCGCGAAGAGTATCTGAATGAGTTTCCTGCGATTCATGATCATTTTAAAAAGTTTGAGCAGGTACTTTATAAGTACCAGTTTAAACCTTCACAGAGTGAAGCTGAAAAAATTGAAGTCATGCAGGCCTACCGTGAATTTGTAAACAATGTCAGCGGAGGGTTAAATGGAGTATAAATATCCACTCCTTCTCTGGCTTGGTGTTTTCGCAGGCCTTTTATGGACACTGGATTATTGGAAAGTATTCCAGAAAGCCCAGATTTACTTTCCTCCCGGACAAGGAGACTTCTCCTGGTGGAAGAAGACGCTGAGAACCTTTTTGTTCTTAGCAGGAGTCGCCGGCTGGGGCTTTTTAAGTTATTCCCTCATGCAGCCGCGCTTCCCTCAAAAACTTTCTCCAACCAATGTTGAAGTGAATGACATCATTATTAGTATCGACGTTTCCCGTTCCATGCTGGCCGAAGATTTAAAACCAAATAGGTTGGAAGTAGCTAAAGAGAAGATTCGAGAGTTCACTCGGATGCGTCCCACCGATAGAATTTCAGTCATTATTTTTTCTGAAAAGGTTTTCACTCTTTTACCTTTGACGACTGACCCTGCCTTGGTTGACCAAGTGTTGTCAGAGATATCTATTGGATACTTAGGTAGTGGAACTAATATTGGTGATGGGCTGGCCCTCGGTGTAGCACGTGCAGTTAATAGCGAAACTAAAAATAAAGTCATTATTCTTTTAACAGACGGAGTTGCCAACGTAGGAACTCTAACCCCCATGCAAGCGGCTGAAGAAGCTAAAAAGTATGGAATCAAAGTTTATACCATAGGACTTGGGACCGATGGCGATGCCCGCATACCTGTTGGGCCAGGCGTATTCGGAACTCAGTATCAGCTTATCCCGGGTGGATCAATTGATTACAAGACACTTAAAGAGATAAGCGATTTGACCGGTGGTAAGTTCTATCCTGCCAAAAGCGAAAAGGCCCTGAAAGAGATTTTAGATGACATTCAGAATCTTGAAAAAACAGAGATTAAAGTTAATCATCAGATTGTTTATGATGAAAGATTTTATTTCTACTTACTAATTGGGGTAGCGATTTTATTCGGCGTAGAAGTTCTGCGAAGACTGCTGCTTAAGGATATTATATGAACTTCAATCAACTGAGTTACTGGCCAGGCCTTCTTTTAATTTTGCTAGTATTTGTGGTGCTGGTACTTCTTCTGGAGAAACGTTTTTTCTCATTCATTAAGACCTATTGGTTCTACAACAGAAGCTGGTTCAGCTACATATCTAGTTTCCTATTTATTATTGGAATGACGGGTCTTTTGTTCAGCCTCCTTGACCCTCGAGGACCGGAAGAAAGAATAAAAGCGGAAGTTCCCAGTGATCGGACGATCATTTTAATTGATACTTCTGCCAGTATGCTGGCCGAAGATGTTAAGCCAAGCCGATTACAAAAGGCCGTTCTGATTGCTAAACACTTTGCCCGTAAAGCTGCTGGTCACCAGTTATCCATTGTAGTTTTTGCGGAAATTCAAAAGAAAATAGTTCCTTTTACTAATGATATTGATCTTATTGATGCGCGCCTCGATAGTATCAAAAATCTTCGCAATCAATATGGTTCATCGGCCTTAACTCACGCCATTCAGGAGAGTATTCAGTACTTCCGTGAAACCGGTGGAGAAGCCCAGGGCAATATCCTGGTTTTAACAGATGGTGAGGAAACTTCGGAAAGTATTGACCTCAAAATTCCTGCTGGCATTCATGTGGCCCTGGTAGGTGTTGGAACCGAACAAGGAGGAAGAATTCCTTTGGATGATGGTCGTGGATTCCGGTTCGGCTACAAGAAAGACCGAGGCCGTGACATCACAACTAAACTTAATGAAAAGTACTTTAAGCAGATCGTCTCTGACATACCTTCTGGTAAATATTGGGTGGCCAACACCTATTCTTTGCCTTCTGAAGAAATTCTAAGCTTCTTTCAAGCTGAAAAAGTTAAGAGTAACGACCAACAAGACATGGTCATAAAACCTGTTTTAATGGAGTGGATTGTCGTTCCTTCATTACTGCTTCTGATTTTATCTTATTTTTTCAAAGCGATTAAAGTCTTCTCGTTGGGATTGTTACTTATTATCGCCCCTTCTTTTGCCCAAGAGGAACAGGACTCGCCAAAACTTTCTCCGGAAGTTGTCGAGCAACTTGAAAAACTTCAACAAGGTAAACTAACTCAGCTTGAAAGAATTAAACTCGCTGATGATCTCCATCGCTCAGGGGCGAAGCCTGAAGCATTGGAACTCTACCAGGAAAACTTAAATCCTAAAGTTGATAAGGAGGTTCCGGCAGAAGCCTACCTTAATTACGGTACAGCACTGCTTGAAAAAGGGGACATTCAAGCTGGTCTGGATGTCTACCAGAAACTCAATGAATCAATGGATGGAAGTCAGCACTCAAACAAAATCCGTGAAACAATGGATCGAAACGTAGTTTCCGCCTTTCAGCTACAAGAACAAAAGAAAAAAGAGGAACAAGAAAAAAAAGAGCAGGAAAAGAAAGATCAGAATAAGAAAGAGTCTGGTTCACAAGGTCAATCAGAGCCACAGTCTGGTGAGCAGAAAAAGAACCAGGATAAATCCGATGGTCAAAATAAGGATGAAGAGAAAAAAGAGTCCGGCGAACAAAAAGATAAAGAGAAAAACGAGCCTAATGACGAATCTGAAGAGCAGGATAAAAAAAATAAAGATCAGGCAAATGAGGGCGAGGAACAAAAGCCTATGCCTCCTAAGAAAATTCCTGCCAAGCTTAAGCAATTGATGTCTGATGATCGCCAGCTTCAAATGAAGATGATTGAAAATGGTACGAAGGATTTGAACAAGCGGAAATCCAGAAAGAGTAAGGATTGGTAATGAAGTTTTTAAAATTTTTAATCATTTTTATATTGAGTTTTTCAGCTCTTGCTAATGAGCTGAAAGTTGAAGTGAATCCTAATCGCCCGGTGGCCGGTGAAATGTTTCAGGTCTACTTTAGAATCTTCACAGATTCGGATGAAGAGCCGGTGATTAACTTTAGTCCAAGTAACGTGGAGGTTGCCGGAAAATCCAATCAGGGAGTTTCGACTCGTACTATCTATGCTAATGGAAAGCTAACAGTGACTCGTGAGATGACAGTGGTCTATGAATTAGTCGCTGCCAAAGCCGGTACGGCCTATTTAAGGGATATTACGGTTCAACTTGGTTCGGATAAAATAAGGCACCAATCAATTAGCATTAATATTCTGAATGAGCCTGAGGTTAGGGCCGATGCCTTTGTCATGGCCGATCTTCCTAAAAAGTCCTTCTTTTTGGGAGAGGGATTCGTTGTTCGCTATTTTCTTTATTCAAAAGTTGCGATCAGTAATCTGGATGTGAAAGAGTATCCTAAACTTAATAAATTTTTAAAACGATATTTGCAAGAACCAGATCGATCTGAGCGTGTTTCTATTGATGGAGAAATCTATACGCGGACATTGATTTATGCCGCCAAACTATTTCCCGAAAAACTCGGAACCTTGAAAGTTGATCCGCTACGGCTATCAGTGACTTATCCCGTTGGGCGGGCGGGGGATCCATTTGGAGCGTTTGGTCTCAATCGTGATTTTAAAACCAGATCTATTAGTAGTGACACGATCGATGTCGAGGTAAAACCTTTCCCGGCCCCTCAGCCACCACATTTTACAGGATTGGTAGGTAATCACGATATTCAATTGCAAGTGAGTAGCAATAAACTCATTGTAAATGAACCTCTTGAACTAAAACTTACTGTAAGTGGAGTTGGGGCCCTGGAGAATTTAGAAGCACCAACTCTGATTAAGAGTCCAGGTTTGGAAGAATTTGATACCAACGGAGATCTTAAAGTTAATAACTCCGAAGAAGCTACCAAGGTTTTTGATTATACCTATTTGGCTAAAGAGAATCAGACACTACCAGCGAAAGAGATTATTTTGAGTTACCTGGATCCAGCTACTGAACAGTATGTTCCGGTTAAATTAAATATTCCTGAAATTACAATCGCCGGCGGTCAAGCTACGACCTCAAAGAACATTGAGCCCCCTAAGGAGAAGAAAAAAATAAATCAACCAGCGCCAGTATCTGCTGAACCGGATTTTTTCGCACCAATTGCTGAATCCAAGTGGCAATGGCAAGCATGGATTCCTCATATAAATTTAGGCCTCGCTGTGATGGCGATATTGATAAGTTTTGGATGGATGTTAAAAAATAAGAATTTCAGTGGTTTTCACTTTAATACTAAAATTCCCGCATCCCTTAAAAAGAATGAGTTCGACTTGGGAGAATTTGTGTTGTGGCTAACACCTCTAATTAGAAAGACTGGTAAATCACCTTTAGCAATAATCAAAGAATCTACGATGAGTGAAGATTCGAAACGATATTTTATTGATTTATTGGAAACCAATGACTACAAATCATATTCCAGTCAGAAAGCTGAGATGACCTACAAATTTGATGCTGCTCATTTTAAAGAACTAAGTAAGTATATAGAGAGTGCCCATGAAAATACTTCAAAACCTTCTTGATATTCCAGATGTAGCGGGGGGAACTCAACCTGATATAGGTGTTACTTTAGGAAATTTTGATGGAGTTCATTTAGGTCACAGGGATCTATTGAAGAAAATTAAGTCAGACTGTCTTAAAAATAATCTACACTTTGTTGTCGTTACCTTTGTTCCACATCCTCAGAAGATTCTCCAGCCGGACAAGGAACGTTTTTTGATCAACAGTTATGAGCAAAGGCGAGAGCTGTTAAGTCAGTTAGGTGTTGATTATTTAGTAGAGTTAAAATTCACAAGAGATTTTAGTACACTGAAAGCGGAGGAGTTTCTAAGTAAGTATCTTCTTTGTTACAGAGGTCTTAAAAAATTGTATCTGGGCTATGATTTTGCCTTCGGTGCTAATAAAGAAGGCGACTTTGATTTAGTTAAGTCGGTGTGTCTTCCTCTTAATATTGAAATTGAAATCCAGTCAAAATATGAACATGAAGGCAAGGTAGTTTCTTCGAGTATGATCAGAGGCTTCCTCCAATCAGGGAAGCTCGAGGATGTTGAAGTTATTCTGGGGCGACCTTTTCACTTAGAAGGTGTGGTTGTAAAAGGGGAAGGTCGTGGTAAAAAGATCGGATTTCCGACGGCCAATATTCAGGCTTCTCCAGATC
>JAEYUK010000366.1 GCA_023432655.1 Pseudomonadota bacterium
ATGGTCCTGGATCAGGCCATTACCCTCGGGAAATCGGATCTTGTTCCAATGGAAGACAAAATCAGTATTGGCTTTTCTCCAGCCCGTTCTCCGGAAGAAATTCAGAAGAAGGTCATGGAATCATTTCCAAGTGTCATCACTCCCCAGGAAGTCGAAGACATTCAGGATGAAGAAGCTACCAAACCAAAGTCTTCTTTATCGACGGATCCAGAGACAAAGCAACCGGACAGTTTATCGCAGCTTCCTTTATCTGCTCCAGAAGCTCCGGCGGAGTCCGCTGATCCAGTCCCTGCCAGTCAAAACGAAGCACAATCTCCGAAATCTTTCGAGGAGCTGCCTGCATCTTCTTCTGAACTTCAACAGTCACTCCCTGAAGCTCAACCCCAAGTGAGCGGGCCTTCATCGCCCCAATTGTAAGCATACATGTCGCTAGAGAAGTACTCATAAGATCTGTGGGAGAAAAAGCTTCACCTTGACCCTGGTTATCTTTTGGAGCGTCCGTTAGAATTTGATTTTGGGAATCCAAATGAATAGCGGTGGTACGGAAACCGCCCTCATAGGTTACTTTCATCTGATGCATAAGATATCCTTTTTCTGATTTTGAAATATCTTAGGGCCAACCAGATAAGAAGGCAAAAAAAAGGGCCCCTTCATGGGACCCTTTTCGGGAGGGAAATTGATGGCTAATTCAGGCCCGCATCCGTGTCTGGTTTGCGCCCTGAAATTGTAATCTTTTTTATGTGAGTTTTTTCTTCCTTCGGGATCATAATCATCAGGACCCCGTTTTCCACAGAGGCTTCAATTCCATCTGTGTTAATATGTTGTGGTAGAGAAAAGACTCGAGTAAACTTACCGTAGCGCTTTTCAGTCCTTACAACATGATCTTGCTCAACTTTACTTTCTACTTTCCTTTCACCAGTTACATGAAGTCGGTTATCCTTAACCTCAATTTCAAGCTCTTCCTGTTTAAGTCCGGGCACATCTAGTGAAACTGTAAACTGCTTTTCCTCATCTCTTATTTCACAGGCCGGAGTATAAAAAGCTTCTTTAGTATTAGGTCCACGGAATACGCGCTCCATATCTTTTTCCCACTGATTGAGGGGAGAAAAGAAACCTGGTGTTAAATCAAAGTGATACATACCTGCCTCCTATAATAGGCCTTCTGGCCATCCCTTTTCTTACTCTTAAAATGGGTTTGGTATTTTATTCGTCAAGGTTTGGAATGAAAAAAAGTTTTTTCCTTCAAAAGTCGTGCTGTGAGGAATAAAATAAAGACACAATTCAGGAGAATTTTATGACTAAAAAGATCCCAGCGAAGAAAGCTGCTAAAAAAGTTGCGACCAAAAAAGTTGCCTCAAGAACAGCTAAAAAAGTCACCGTGAAAAAAGCGACTGTGAAAAAAGTTACACCGAAAAAGATTGATCCCAAAACCCAGACTATTGAATCTCTGTTAGAACTCATTCGTCGTACTTCCACCGAAGTACCAGATGATGTGGCCAAAACTCTTATGAAGGCACGCTCTCAGGAAGCGGCAAACACCACGGCTTCTTATGCGATGGGGATCATCAAAGACAATATTGATCTGGCGAAGTTCAAGTCCCAACCGCTTTGTCAGGATACTGGGACTGTGATTTTCTTCGTTTACCATCCACCAGGATTCTTTCAAAATAATTTTAAGGAACTAATTAAAAAGGCCGTAGTTAAGGCAACAGAGAAAGGCTATCTTCGTCAGAACTCGGTCAACTCCCTTACCGGTGCTAACGCTGGTACCAATCTTGGTGAAGGACATCCTTCCATCCACTTCTATGAGCACAACAAAAAAGACGTGGAAATTAAACTGGTCCTTAAAGGGGGCGGATGTGAGAACGTATCAACTCAGTACTCTCTCCCAGACACGACATTAGGAGCTGGCAGAGATCTTGCCGGTGTGAGAAAGGCCGTGATCGATGCCGTTTACAAAGCACAAGGAAAAGGTTGCGGTCCAGGGGCCTTAGGTGTTTGTATCGGAGGCGACCGCGCTGATTCGGCCTATAATGCAAAAAAACAACTTTTAAGAAAACTCGATGATAAAAATAGCATTCCAGAACTCGCGAAGCTTGAAGAAGACATTGTCAAAACCTGCAATGAACTGGGAATTGGCCCTATGGGCTTCGGTGGGAAAACCACTCTCCTCTCATGCAAAATGACTCACGCCAATCGAGTACCAGCTTCGTTCTTTGTTTCCATTTCTTATATGTGCTGGGCCTTCCGCCGTCAGGGGGTAGTTCTCGACGCTAAGAAAAACACAATTAAAAACTGGTTATACTAGGAGGAAATGATGAAACACTTAACTTACCCTTTCTCTCCTGAAGCCGTTCGTGAATTGAAAGTGGGCGACATGGTTCTAATCTCTGGAAAACTTTTTACCGGAAGAGATGCTGTTCATAAATATCTTCACGAGGGGAACAAGCCCCCTGTTGATCTTAAAAACCAAATCATCTATCACTGCGGTCCTGTGACCATGCAGGATAAAAAAACCGGCAAGTGGACAGTCACAGCAGCTGGACCCACGACCTCCATTCGAGAAGAACCTTATCAATGGGAAGTTATCCGGGATCACGGAATTGTCGGAGTTATCGGTAAAGGTGGTATGGGTCAGAAAACACTTGATGCCTGCAAAGAATATGGTTGTGTTTATTTCCACGCAATTGGTGGCGCGGCCCAAGTTCTTGCAGAAAAAATCAAATCAGTAGACGGTCTCTACCTGGAAGAATTCGGATTACCAGAGGCGATCTGGGAATTAACCATAGAAGATTTCCCTGTGGTGGTCACTATGGACTCTCACGGAAACTCTCTTCATAAAGAAGTTGAGAACGCTTCTAAAGAAGCTCTGAAGAATCTTATCTAAAATCAGGAGCGGGCCTTTACTGGGCCCGCTTTTTTTCTGAACTAACTTTTTGAGATGATTTCTTTATTTTAATCTGCTTTTTCTCGGGTTGCTCAGAGGCACTTATCGAGGATTGTTTGATATTCTCTCTGACTCTGCTATTTTGGGCCCAGGCCGAAAAACTCATCACTAGTGAAACCACTAAAAATAAACGCATAATTCCCCCTGAATTAATGGATATTATACGGGGGTTTTGCCTTAGGTAAAAGCAAAAGCCCAAACCCTTGTTTTTACATTAATGAAAAACAACGATTTGGGCCCAAATGGCAGATTAATTTGTCGGCGGTGGCCTACTCGGCGAAGGCTTCGTTCCATTCCAGGTTATGGTAAACCTTCTGGATATCATCATCGCTTTCTAAAACATCGAGAAGCTTCTGAATTTTCTCAAAGCTTTCCTTGGAGATCTCTTTGGTGTTTAACGGTAAACGCTCTAGACCAGAATCTTCGATCTTGATTTTGAGTTCTTCCAATTTCTTATAAATGTCGTGGTAGGCCTCAACAGGTCCTTTCACTGTAACAAACCCTTCCTCGGATTCCACATCGTCAATATTGTAATCAATGAGTTC
>JAEYUK010000004.1 GCA_023432655.1 Pseudomonadota bacterium
CAGCATATCCGGCCCCCTCCCCGCATGGGTAGAGACCCTGGTGAGAAATGGAAATAAGCGTTGATTTGTCTCGGAGAATAGTTAAGGGTGCGGAAGTTCGTGTTTCAGGAGCAATCAATAGCCCTTCTTCATAGATGAAACCTGGCAGATCACGATCAAATTCGAGAAGACCCTTTTTTAAATGCTCAACTACAAAGTCCGGAAAGATTTGACGAATATCCGCCTTAAAAACACTGGAAGGTGAGGATGTTTTAGGAAGTGGTTTATCATTTAACTTCCCTTCCATAAATTCTTTAATCGTCATGGCGGGAAGTTCTCTGCCTGTTGCATGTTTTTTTGATAGGGCAAATGCTTTCTGCTCAACTTCATGCTGAAAATTTAGTCCCGCCATCAAGCTAGTATCTTTAAGGTCTTGAGAGGACTTAACAGAAACAACTAAGGCAGCATTCGACCAAGGGGAATTTCGGGCGTAGTTACTCATACCGTTTACAACAATTCCATCCTTCTCAGTTCCAGAAGACAGAACGTAGCCACCAGGACACATACAAAAACTATAAACTCCGCGGTCACTCCATTTATCATGCCAGCTCAACCGGTAGCGAGCAGAGCCCATTTCAGGAGCTTCACAAAAGGCCCCATGCTGAAGAGAATCGATATAGCGACGAGGATGTTCAACTCTTACCCCAATCGCAAAATCTTTGGGCTGCATGGCAACTTTTATATCTTCCAGGTGATGATAAAGCTCCTGGGCCGAGTGCCCGGTCGCCAGAACGATATGGTCCGAATAAAGAGTTTCTCCATTTGAGAGTTTAACTCCAATGACCTTTTTTCCTTCTGTTAAAATCTCAACCACTTTCGTGTTGTAGCGGACTTCAGTTCCTTGCTTTCTTAACCAGTCAGAAATTTGAGTGATAATGGTTCTAATCTTATTAGATCCAAGATGCGGATTCGAAACATAGGCGGTCTCTTCCGGAGCTCCGAAGGCGACGAATTTCTCCATCACATACTGAACCAGATTCGACTTAATCCGGGTAATAAGTTTCCCATCTGAGAAGAGTCCTGCTCCTCCTTCACCAAAACACACATTCGTGTCGTCATCTAATTCGCCGTAACGCCAGAATTTGGCAATCTTGAGCATCCGCTTAGAGGCTTCATCACCTCTTTCAATTATGATGCTTGGGATTCCATACTCAGCTAAACGAACAGCACAAAAAAGGCCTCCGGGACCAGCTCCAATAATAAGAGGTTTTTTATCAAGCTGTTTTAACTTAGGAAAAGTCTCAGGAAGTGGATACCTGTCTTCCGGCGTGACCAGGGCATCAAGGATGTAATGGAAGATAGGTTTCTTGCCTCGTGGTGCTCCACGCGCATCCAGACTTTTAGAGACAGTACGAAACGCCCGAATCTCGGGATAAGTTTTTTTTACATATGTCTCAAGCTCCACATCAAAGGGTAGCTGAAATTGATACTTTTTAGGCATTGTGCTCATTCATTACATTATGCGCCATAGAAAAGTAAAGAATTTCCTTATTAAACTCACCGCGACCTTTTATTATGGAGTTAACTGATTGAGGGCGCATATGAAAATTGGATTACTGGTCATTGGCAGTGAAGTTCTGGATGGCAAAACGAACGACCTTAACACCAAAATTTTATCCGAGTTTCTAAGAACCAAACAATTAGAAATTAAGGAAGCTATGACCGTCAGAGATTCTGACTGGGCCATAAAAAATGGACTTGAAATTCTTTTCTCCAGAAATGATCTGATTATTACTACCGGAGGATTGGGACCAACCGAAGATGATATCACCAAAAAAACAATCGCCTCTTTTCTCAATAAAAAGATTATCTACTCCAAGGAAGCTCACCGAATCTCAGAAGAAAATTATAAACAATTCAATCGCCCCTACCCTGGAAAAGAACATGGTTATAGCTTTCTTCCTGAAGGCTTCAGCGCTTTAAGTAACTCATCAGGCTTTGCCCCAGGACTTAGTTTTCAGGAAAATGGAAAATATCTTTTCTCCGCTCCAGGAGTTCCGAGAGAATTTAAAAGCATGCTGGATGATCACTTAATGGAGTTTATTTCGGATGCTTTGGATCACTCCTTTCATCTTGATAGTTTAATGGTTCGTACGAAGGGGATCCCTGAAGAAAAAATCTTCAATGAAGTAGATCCGGAATTATGGAAAAAGCTTGAGGCTTTTGGAGAAGTGAGCTCTCTGCCGGTTTTAATGGGAGTGGATATTGGAGTGAAATTCAAGGCCCATTCACAGGAAGAAATTGCAAAGCTCGCTTCAGGAGTAAAAGAAGTCTTTGAAAACTCCCCAATCAAATCCAGCATCTGGAACTATGGTTTCGAGACACTGGAAGAAAAAATCGTAAGGATTGCCAATCACAGAAAAATTAAATTTGGATTTGCTGAATCAGCAACAGGAGGATTGTGCTCCCATAGGATAACGAATATTTCCGGCAGTAGTAACTGCTTTATGGGATCAATCGTTTGCTATGATGAAAAAGTTAAAGAAGGTTTTCTAGAAGTTAAAAAGGAAACTTTGGAAAAATATACGGCGGTCAGTCCCCAGACCGCTAAAGAGATGGCCCAGGGTTTAAGAAAACAACTGAGTCTGGATATCGCCATCTCGATTACTGGATTCGCAGGCCCCGGTGGGGGGAATGATAAGTTCCCGGTAGGCTCTGTTTGCATTGGTATATGTAACAAAGATAATGTTCCCAAAGCCCAGGACTTCATCTTCAAGGGGGAGCGGCTACTTCTAAAAGAGCGTTTTGCTCAAGCGGCCCTTCACACTCTTCTCGAGGAACTGGAAAAATTTGCCCCTCGCTGACTCTAATTATCGGCAATATCCTCCCTTCTCCTTCCTCTCAAAAATGACATTACAATAGCTTATGCCTTCCTCACGCTCTCCTTCTTAGAACGAGTTAAAATAAGAATGAGAAACCGTGAGTTTATTAAAAAATTTTATAAAAAAATCCGATAGTTAACATGGAGAGGGCCGACACGGATGTTGAACTCGAAGAGCTTATACAAATTCAAAATCTATCATGTGCTGATGTTGTTAGCGCTTATGAGTCTGTATGCTTGTATGCCGACGAGTACTGCTCCTGCTGTTAAAGAAGGCTCCACCACTACTCCTGAAACCGATGTGCCCACTTATCAGGAACCAACTTTCCCTCTGACTGGGATTTTTCTCCAGGAAGGCTCGGTTCAAACTCTTAGTAATCTTGCCTTACCTGTGAACTTTACCGATTCATTTTTATTAAGAGGGAAAGCTCTTTCGGTTTATCTCAGAACAATCCCGAACAGTACGAAGTTTTGTCTGACCGGAAGATACAATTATGAAGGCGGGAAAGATAAGTTTTTAGTTTTATCGGCCAAGGCCAAGTCTTACACAGACTTGATTAAAAAAACGACTGAGTTTTATCTACAGGTGGAACCTTCAAACGATACCGCCAACCAAAATGATTGTATGACCTACAATCTGAGCAATACCCTATATTCCATTCCTTCGAGGGATGGTAATACGGTTGAACTTCACTATAGCTTCAACCAACTGTGCTCCAATTGTACAACGGCCGTAGGAAGCACAGGCCTTAAGCTCTACTTCATCAATGGAGAGGAAGTTCCGACACTAACGACGACTTCCCTTCAATTAACAATTTCCGGTAACTCAAATGGTTCAGGCGCTGCAGGTTGTTCAGAATCAAGTGTATGTAAAGCGCGCGGATTCGACTGCTGCTTACAATCCCAATGTGTGAAAGATGGGGCCCTAAAACCAGGTGCTACTAGTCTTCCGGGATTTTTGTGTGCCCAGGATGATGTTCGTTTGAATCCGAACTGATTTGTGGTCTACCCTCAATATTATTTTGT
>JAEYUK010000013.1 GCA_023432655.1 Pseudomonadota bacterium
AATTGCGAGCATTAATAATAAAAAAGCGGCCGACGTCCTGGATGTCTCCATCGAAGCTTTTGACTATTATAATTTTGAAAAGATTTTGAAAGATGATCCGGCCACCAAAGAAATCAAATCTCATATCCTGAAGGCCCGAGCTGAGAATCCGGTGATCACCACAGATGTCTTAGACCCTGAAAAAACAGTGAAGGATTCGCCGGCCTATAGTCATTCCCCAACTCGTTGGGTTTTCAGTGAAAACTACTACGATCAGTTCGGGAAGAGTACTAAAGTAGAGTTCCGACCGGCCCTTCATGATGTTCTGGATCCTCCGGCAGGGTCTTTAAAGGAAGCGCAGCTTGAGATTGGGAAAATTTCTTTTGAACTTCAGGAAAGAAATTACCGTGATCCTAAACTCGTCCTTAATGAGTTTTCAATTTTTAACATCAAAAACTATGCTGAACAAAACTTTTGGGCTTCACCCATTTCCTGGGAAATTGATTTAGGGATGAAGCAGTTAAGAAGATTAACCTGTTTGGATTGCCCTGCCGGATTTGTGAGCGGTTCGGCGGGAAATAGTGTTCAGTTAGCGGGCCAAAGAATTCTTTTATCTTTTCTCATTAATGGAGAGCTTAATCTTCAATCACAATTTGAAAATAACTACCGTATTGGAATTGGTCCTAAGTTCTTTGGACGCTTTAAGTTTTCTGATAAGTGGATCGCAGGACTTACTTCGACTTATCACTTAAATACTTATGAGCATGATAAGATGTTCCAGGATTATGAATGGTGGAATGATTTAGAGCTTCGTCACCATTTAAGTGAAAAATTCTCCTTAGCTGTTAAGGGAGGAGGGATCGAAAGAGAGCGGAAATGGCTTCCTTTCGGTGAATTATCTCTTCATTATTTCTATGAATAAAATCCATCCCGATTTCATATCTCTGGAAGAAGTTTGCCCTGAAATTATTATTCAGGTTGATTATAGTACTATCAATAATTTCACCGGCCAGGTTGTTCCAGGTTACAAGGCCACTAAAGCTTTGATGGCCAGAACATCTGCAGAAGCTTTGGGGAGAGTTCAAGAGAAGGCCCTTTCACAGGGACTGTCGCTTAAGGTGTTTGATGCTTATCGCCCAGTTAAGGCCGTTTCTTTTTTTCAAGAATGGGCACAACTCCCTGAAACGAATCCCGAAATTAAGGCCCGTTATTATCCGACGTTTACCCGGATGGATTTATTTGAAAAAGAATTTATCGCGAAACAATCATCCCATTCTCGTGGGAGTGCTGTTGATCTAACTCTGGTAAGCTTGAAAACCGGTGAAGAATTAGACATGGGAAGTATCTTTGATTACTTCCATGAAGTTTCCCACACGGATTCTCCGTTAATTACAGAACTACAAAGACAAAATCGAACTCTTTTAAAAACGCTTATGGGAGGCGAGGGGTTTCGGAACTTTTTTCAGGAGTGGTGGCACTTCTCCTTAAGACCTGAACCATTTCCTAATCAATCATTTGATTTTGATATTGAATAGAATGAAGGTCCTCTACTGTCTTTAACGAGTTTCTCCAGTATACAATGAGGAGATACGGGCTTATGAGAACCAGACCTAGGCGGATGAGAATTTGCATAAACTTCCTTTAAAGTTATTATCGGTTATACGGTTTTTTTAGTCTCTTTAAGGTTCAGTTAGCTTCGTTAAGATTTGATCAAGGGATGATCATGAGAAAGGTATTTAGCATTTTATTTTTGATTTTCATCCAGAGCTGTTCTCATCTTTTCTATCATCCCACCAGCAGGCACTTTGTCGACCCAAAGCAGTTTAAACTTAAGTACCAGGACGTTTTTTTTCACTCTAAAGATGGCGTTGAGTTACACGGTTGGTTCTTTCCTTCCAAATCGAATAAACCGAAAGGTACTATCATCCAGTTTCATGGTAACGCTCAGAATATTTCGTCGCATTTTTTTAGTTTGCTGTGGTTAATCGATCACGACTATAACCTATTTACGTTTGATTACCGAGGTTATGGAAAATCCAAAGGCGAACCTCATCAAGAAGGATTGTATTTAGACGCATTGGCCGCTCTGGAAAAAGGTTTTGAACTCAATAAGAATCATGGCTCAGGGAAATTTATTGTGTATGGACAGAGTTTAGGGGGAGCTGTTTCTTTGCGTGCGATCCCAGATTTCAAATTCCATGATCAGATTTCTTTAATAGTTATGGACTCAACCTTTTCTTCTTATAAAGACATTGCCTTCGATCGCATAAAATCGGTGTGGTTTCTCTGGCCATTTAGCCCACTGGCCTATGTCTTAGTTTCGGATGAATACGCATCAGAAGATGTGTTCGACAAAATTACTGTACCTACCTTAGTGATAGTAGGGATGAAAGACGAAATGATTCCGCCCAAATTCGGAAAATACATTTACAAAAATATTGCATCTAAAAAGAAATGGTTGTGGAAGCTCCCTAACGGCCAACATATCGATGCCTATCACCATGACCAGGGGATTTATCGCGAGAAATTTTTGCGATTACCCGATGAAAATACTTTGTAAGTAGCGCTTTTTGCCTACCAAGCACTTTTTTTTGTCAAGAATTGCACAAGGTCCTATAATCTAATTAGATTTTTGTTTAGGACCTTTATCAAGGATTGATAAGTAGAATGGGCCAAGTAAATAAAAGCCATACGGATGAAATTGGCAAACGCACTTATTCCTCATTTGCCAAAATTAATGGTGAGCACGCCTTCAAAACCCAAGTCCCAGGGGGAAGGCTCGAGTACCAGGCCCGGCACAAGAAAGGCGGTAAAGTAGCTTTCTTTAATTATGATTTGGCGAAAGAAATGGGACTTATTCCCAGAACCCATGCTCACGAATTAAATCCTGACCTTGAAAGAGAGATACTCGAAACTTTTTCTTTAGTAATCATTAATGAATATGACTTGATTAATCAGGTGAAGATACCCAAAGAGGACACTTATCCCCATACCTTCATGGCCACTCGGTATTTACAACTTCAGCATCCGGATAAGTGTGGCCGGACCTCTGGTGATGGACGTTCCATCTGGAATGGTTCTATACGGCACGCCGGTGTGACCTGGGATGTTTCTAGTTGCGGCACTGGGGCCACCAAGCTTTCGCCGGCCTGTAATATTAATAAAAAGTTTTACCAGACCGGTGATCCTTCAATATCTTACGGATGTGGATTATCTGAAGTGGGAGAGGGCCTTGAAACGCTTTTCTTTTCAGAGGTTCTGGGGAAGAACGGATTTAAGACAGAACGCGTGCTTGCCATTATTGAGTTTGAAAAAGGGTTGTCTATTAACGTTAGGGCCAATCCTAATCTCATGAGACCCAGTCACTTTTTTGGACATCTAAAGCAAGGCAATTTTTTAACGTTAAAACAGGTCTGCGATTATTATATCCAAAGGCAAATTGAGAATAAGAAATGGGCTCAGACGACTTTTAAGAATGATAAAGAGAAGTACTTTTATCTCGCCCGACAAGTTGCCACTACGTTTGCCGATGTTTCCGCTAAATTTGAAGATGAATATATTTTTTGTTGGTTAGATTGGGATGGAGATAATATTTTAATGGATGGAGGAATCATCGACTATGGTTCTATCCGTCAGTTCGGGCTGTTTCATGCAGAGTACCGCTACGA
>JAEYUK010000019.1 GCA_023432655.1 Pseudomonadota bacterium
GCCCAGGATATCATTGATAATCTTTATACAACCAAAGTTTCAAATGTTCTTACAAGTCTAATTTTAAATGATCGCTAAGCTGACTTTCAGGGGGCCAATTATGAGCGCTCCTATGTTCACTATTTTCTCGCCAAGTCTTATTACTCCCGCTACCTGAAAAATGGTACTAAGCTTGATCTCCAGGGGGCCCGGGCAACAATTCTTGCTTGGGATACTTATTTTACTAACTACCAAAGAAGTACTTCCACTCGTTCTTTATATTCGTCTGATCTGATGCTTAAAGTTTTCGGCGGAGAAGTTCACGAAGCAAGTCAGATTAGAAGTGATCGCCAAATTGCTCTTCAGTTATATAAGGACGCATTAGAAATATTAAATACCCAGGGTGGGATTTTTTCTGTTTTTAATCAGAAAAATGATGAGTACATCAAAGATTTTGAAAAAAACAAAAAAAGACCTCATCCGGATTTATTTGTGAAGACTGAAGCCTTTGAAGACCTGCAAGACTTCCTTCACTACAAAATTCTAGCTCTCACCAAAAGTGTGAGAGGAGGGGATTTTAATAATCAGGTTAAAGCGCTTAAGGCGAAAAAAGAAATTGTTACACGTGCCTCTAAGGGACCAGGAAATGTCTCGCTGGTGATTGAGGAAGGTCTTATCCCCCAGAAGGTTGGGAGAAAATTTAATTTTGGACTTAAAGGTGCAATGGATGCGGTTGATGATGATAAAGCGAAAAAATTCATTGCAACTGTTGGAGTAGAATTTGTTACGGCCTTTGCCATGAATAAACTTAAACTCACTCCAAGTGCTGCCGGAGGCACGGGGAGTTTTATTTTTGCTCATGAAGTAACGAAGTACTCCGTGAGTGAAGCGGCGATTGCTTTTGAACTTCCGGTGATTGAAGAGGTAAAACCGGTAGAGCGGCTTCATTTGTTCATTCTTGACGAAAATGGCAAGGTCATCCAGCAGGGTCCAATGCCGGTCGTAACAGAGAATGGGAATCTCGCTAAGGTCGTCTTGGAAGAAGACGTGGTTTCACGCTTTGTGGCCACCGGGACCCGAGTGGCCG
This sequence comes from Pseudomonadota bacterium, assembly GCA_023432655.1. Taxonomy (GTDB): domain Bacteria; phylum Bdellovibrionota; class Bacteriovoracia; order Bacteriovoracales; family Bacteriovoracaceae; genus Peredibacter. The sequence continues at coordinate 1,067 of JAEYUK010000019.1, forward strand.
TAAAACACATCGTGGCCATTGTGGGGGCCATGCAAGTTTATCAGGCCATGAAAAAAAATAGCGGAGAGGGTGGAGAGTTTCTTGCCACCACAGCGGCCGTGGCCAGTTATACCGCTATGGCCACAGGGATTTCCTCCCTGGAAGAAGCTGACGTTAGACATTGGACCACCTTGCCCCAGGCCTTCAGAATGGGGGAGTTTAAACTGTCTCCCGGAACCTATCAGCTGGGAGTTGCTCGCTATGTGGAGAATAAGGATCCAGGAAGCCCGTCTAAAATCCTCGGTCAATTCCAGGTCCAGGATAGCGGAAAACAAATTTTTCATTTCAAATTGTCACTCTAAACCACTTTTCCATTTAGTTCCTGATTACCCTACCGACAAGCAGGGTAATGAAGAACGTTGTCACCATCCTTCTATTCTCTTTAACCTTCAACCTTTGGGCGTTGGAGGAAAAACATGTTCATGTCCAGGGTTCTATGAGCTCGAGTCGAACATGGATGGACTATACTTCATCTCATGAACTCAACTTAAAAAAACTTCTTGAGCTTCTTTCTCGCTCTGAAACTGGTAGTCGCATCATCAAAGAAGCACGCTATAAAGCTTCCCGAGGTGGGCTGGTTCTGGAAGACGTCATAAAAGTGGGAGACAGTTCTTTAACTGATACGACCTTGGTGAGAAAGTTCTCCCCTCATTCCCCAGAGCACGTGATCTATGAGTCTCGTTCAGTGGTCTATATTAATCGAAATCTGGCCTGGGACGATGCTCTTCTGGATCTGGCCCACGAGCTTACTCATTACGTTTATCGGGAGAGTTTCAATCCATACGCTGATACGTTCAATGCTTCGGACTTTATTAAAAGTACCATTGAGGGGTCAGGAGGAGAGGTTCAGGCCTTTTTAACTGAATGCCGAGTGCTTCGGGAACTGTTCTCTAAAAAAATTCAATCTCGTTCTAATTGTCAGAAGATCGAAGATGAAAAAGGTCACCTTTCCCATACTAAAGCGGTTGAGCTTTTTTATCACGTAGGCTCTTACTTTGATGGTTTTCACAAACAACTCCAAAAAAGAGAGATCGCTAGCTCATTTTCAGACCTAAAATCAGATAAAATAAATTTTATTTCATCGGCTTATGGTGTTCCTTATCCCGTGGCTGCCTTAATGGAATATGATTTAGTAGTAAATAAAGTTTGTGAAAATGATAAAAAACGCCTTGCCTATATGCAGCAAGGAGTAAAAAGGGTGCCTGCAGCGACTGACGAGGGCCAACTAAAGTTTCTTCAGAGTTATTCTGCCCGTTGCGGGCAAAAATAAGCCTATTTATTATCCTCAGACATCTTCGACAATTCTTTGAATTTCAAGCCGTTTCATTGACGAAAAACACCCCTACAGGTAAAACTAGGGGTATTCATTTTTTTCATTGAATCGGAGTCTTCCATGCAAGATGGTGTTGTATTATCCACGGTTGATGAGTTTCTCAACTGGGGTCGAAAAAATTCTCTTTGGCCAATGACCTTTGGTCTTGCTTGTTGTGCTATTGAAATGATGGCCACAGGTGCTTCTAAATACGATCTTGAAAGATTCGGTTGTGGGGCCTTCATGGCAACTCCAAGACGCTCAGACCTTATGATTGTGGCCGGAACTGTTACTCTTAAGATGGCCACAAGAGTTAAAGTTCTTTATGAGCAAATGGCCGAACCAAAATATGTAATCTCTATGGGATCTTGTGCAAACAAAGGTGGCCCTTACTGGCAACATGGCTATCACGTTCTTAAAGGCGTTGATGAAGTCGTGCCTGTTGATGTTTATGTTCCAGGTTGTCCGCCTCGTCCAGAAGCTCTCATTGAGGGTGTAATGA
>JAEYUK010000252.1 GCA_023432655.1 Pseudomonadota bacterium
GGACTCTGGACAACAATAAAGAACGCTACCAGGAATTATTTAATTACTTGAAACAAAACGGATTTAACCCAATTCCTTCGGTCACAAACTTCGTTACGATAAAAACCGGAACAGAAGAAAAAAGTAATTTCTTATATAATGAACTCCTTAATCATGGAGTTATTATCCGACCATTAAGAGCGAATCTCATGCCTGATCATGTGCGAATTTCACTCGGCACAAAAGAAGAGATGACCCATCTCTATCAAGCACTGGATGAAGTTCTTCCACGTTACTATCAAAAATTCGGGAGACACTAATGAGAGTCTGTACTTTTAAACGTCCTACACCCTTTGGTGTTCAAAAGCGCTTAGGGCTTTTTTATGATGAAAATATCCTCATCGATCTCAATCTTTTATGGCAATTCGAATTCCGACGTCAGGGTTTCTATGTCCCAGAGAAGCGGGCCGAACTCTTTGCTCCCCCTTCTCTTTCTCGGTTTCTGACAATTCATCAAGATGCATCGATTCCAATGCTTCATGATTCAATCGCTCTTTATGAAAAACTTACCAAGGCCGGAGAAACCAGTTTTGCTTTCCATCTTTTAGATGCACAAGACACGACCTTTGATGCTCCACTGGATGAAATTGCGATGTATCGCGATTTCTATGCCCATGAAAAGCATGTTAAGAAAGGGTTTGAAAAGAGGCAGGAAGAAGTACCCGCTGCCTGGTATGAAATCCCTGCGTACTACAAAGGCGGCAACACCGGTTTCATTGGTCAGGGAGATATTATTCCGTGGCCTTATTACACCCAAAAACTTGATTACGAGCTGGAATTAGGGGTAGTGATCGGTCGTGATGGTAAGAATGTGAAGGCGAAAGATATAAAAAAGCATCTCTTTGGGTTCACAATTTTAAATGACGTCTCGGCACGTGATATTCAGAAAAAAGAAATGTCCATCCGCCTGGGGCCGGCAAAAGGCAAAGACTGGTGTTCAGTCATGGGTCCGGTCATTGTGACATTTGATGAATTTAATTACGAAGAGCCGAATTTACTTATGACGGCGGCTGTTAACGGCATTGAATGGTCGCGTGGACAATCAGGTGACTCCCATTACTCCTGGGGCGAAATGATAGAACACATGAGTATGGAAGAATGGATTCGTGCTACAGATTTCATCGGCTCTGGCACCGTTGGCACAGGTTGCGGACTGGAACTCGATCGCTGGATTCAGCCAGGAGATCTTCTTGAATTAAGCATCGAAAGAATTGGTACTTTAAAAAATATCGTAGGAACACCTAATAAAAGAGATTGATATGACTGAAAATTTTCACGCAAGCGGTACATTTACGAAACAAGCTCATGTAAAAATCCCTGCCGGAACTTTTGAAGAAGAGCATGGAAGAAAAGGTTTTTTCGGCCGGGTCTCCCAGCTTTATCATACTAACAAACCTACTGATTGGGTTCAGATCGACGGCGATATGAAGCCTCGGAACTTACCTCCGTTATTTGGTGATAAGAGTTTCCAGAATAAATTTGTTAAGATCCTCTACAACAAAGACTTGGAAATTTTTCTGGGAACATTAACTGAAAATCCGAAAAGTTTTTATCGAAATGCAGACTTTGATGAGATGTTCTTCATCCACGAAGGAGAAGGCCGGCTGGAAACGATCTATGGCCACATACCTTTCAAAAAAGGTGACTACATCCTGGTTCCTCGAGGGACAACCTATAAAACCTACATCTCTCAATCTTGTAAGATATTAAAAGTGGAATCGAATTCAGAATTTGAAGAACCAAGCCGAGGAATTCTAGGCCCGAACGCCCTTTATGATCAAACCGCCAAATTTATACCTTCCGCCGCAGTCGGTTCAGAGAATGATCTTAAAGAATATCCTGTTGATGTTAAACATCACGGTGAAATTACGCGGGTAACTTATCCATTTAATCCTCTGGATGCTATCGGATGGAAAGGTTCTCTGTATCCTTGGCGTATATCGATTTATGATTATTGCCCGATCAACTCTCATCGCTATCACATACCACCTTCAGGACACACAATGTTTGTGGCCCAAAACTTTGTTGTTTGTTCATTTGTGGCAAGGCCTTTGGAACATACAAGTGAAGAAGTTTTAAAAGTTCCATTTTTCCACTCGAATATCGATTACGATGAGGTCTTGTTTTATCATCAAGGAAATTTCTTCTCTCGTGATAATATCGACGCTGGTGCCATCACCTTTCATCCTCAGGGCGTACATCATGGGCCACATCCGAAAGCTTTTCAAAAGGCCAATGACAATGAGTTCACTGACGAGTTTGCCGTCATGATTGATACGCGTAATCCTTTACTCATGACGGATGATTTTAAACGTTATGAGAATCAAGATTATTGGAAGAGCTGGATGATCAAGTAAACAGTAACAAACTTTCATTCCTCCTGTCCGGGTTAATCCGGACAGGTTTTTCATTCAAAAAGAGTTTTAAATCCGCTAAACTCTAGTCATGAAAACATATCAAACCGATGGTCTCTTTAGTGATAATTATAAATTTCTTATTGGCTCTATCATCCCTCGACCGATAGCTGTCGTTTCAACACGCAACATCGATGGAACGAATAATCTGGCCCCATTTTCTTTTTTCACAGCGGTGTCTGCTTCTCCAATGATCATCGCCTTTTGCCCACTCATAAGAAGCTCCGACGGCGAGTTTAAAGACACGGTAAAGAATATTTTAAGAGAACAGGAGTTTGTCCTAAACTTCTGCACTGAAGATAACCACAAACAAGTAAATCTTGCTTCTACTGAACTTCCGTACGGAGAAGACGAGTTTGCCTTTGCCGGTTTAACTCCCGTTGATTCTGAAACGGTCAAAGCCAAGCGAGTCAAAGAATCTCCTGTTCAATTCGAGTGCGTCTTTCGGGACATGCTCTGTTATGGAAAGACTCCAGGGGCCGGCTCTTTAATCACTGGCGAGGTAAAACGAATCCACGTGGATGAAAGAATAATGAAAGACGGAAAGATTCAATCCGAGCTATTTAAAGCCGTAGGACGAGGCGCTGGGAATGATTGGTTTAAAACTGACAGCCGCTTCGAACTTGAGCGGCTGATGAAAGCTCAAATTCAAAAATAATTTATTCGCAAACAACATTGGTTAGAGCAACGATATTGTTGTCTCCAAAATTGAATTCAACTTGACCCTTGATTCGACCAGAAGGCAATCGCACTGTACTCATCTCGATTGTTCTATCTTTAAATATTGTATAAGTATTAGGATCTTCAATCAAACTTGTGCGCCCATTGCCTGATATGATGGTTGTCACCGTGTATTCAACAGACTCCACTATGGCCTCTTCTTCAAGCACTGTTTCTCCATTTGAGGCACAAAACAAAGAGAGAAGTGAAGCACTCGATCCATCTCCTACATAACTTATATTACATAGAAACTTACCTTCAAAGATTCCTGAGCAAGACCCTTCTTGATTAACTTTTTTAGGAGTTAATAGTACACGACATGAGCCATAAGGCCCTTTCAAACTCCTGGCTTCTGCCGTATCGCAATTAACCTGATGCTCAAGAGCTCGGTCAGAAGCGCTGGCCACTACCTGCAAGGAAAGAATGAAACAAAACGTGAATAATAACTTCAAGAGGGCTCCTTTAGAGAAAGTGAAGAAAGTATAAAGGAAATTAGGGGCCTGAGTTCAAAGCATGTAAAAATAACCCATTTTAGGCGGATTTTTTGCCCCAAAACTCTCATGTATTGCCTCTAGAAGGCCTGTAAAGATGGCACCACTTTGGCATCCCCTGGGCGATGAACAGCTAATTGCCATAATTAGGAGTGATGCATGAAGGTGCCCTGTGACACATCTGATCTCTTAGTATTTTCTCATTTGCGCTGGGATTTTGTTTTCCAAAGACCACAACACCTTTTAACTCGTCATGCGAAATATCGCCGGGTTTTCTACGTTGAAGAGCCCATTTTAGGTATGACAGATATTCCGCGATTACACTTACGTGAAACCGCTGAGAACGTCCTGATTGTCATTCCCTATCTTCCTAGCAGCTCAAGTGAAGAGGATAAGAATTCTGCTTTAGTAGAACTCATGGACGAGCTTGTTTTCGAAGAAGAGATCATTGATTTCACCCTCATGTATTACACTCCGATGGCGTTATCTTTCACCAGACATTTAGAACCTAAGAAAATAATTTTTGACTGCATTGATGAGCACTCACATTTTACCGACCCCCTTCAAACAATAGAACGTTATGAAAATGAGTTATTTAAAAAAGCCGATATCGTCTTTACGGCCGGCAACTCGCTTTTTGAATCGAAAAAACATAGACATCATAATATCCATGCCTTTCCCAGTAGCATTGACTACGCTCATTTCGCTCAGGCCAGAGGGAAGCTGATTGAACCTGATGATCAAGTCAGTATTCCACACCCTCGTATCGGATTCTATGGAGTTCTTGATAATCGGTTCAACATGGAACTCTTAATACAATTAGCTGATCTAGCTCCAGAGTATCAATTCATCATTATCGGACCGATCTTGAAGATCGATCCACGGGCTCTTCCACAGAGAAAAAACATTCATTATTTGGGTAAAAAAGATTACCACACTTTGCCACTTTATTTATCAAGCTGGGATTGCACCATCATGCCCTTTGCCTTAAATAAGGCGACTCGATTTATATCTCCAACAAAAAC
>JAEYUK010000145.1 GCA_023432655.1 Pseudomonadota bacterium
GCTTAAAAACTTCCAAGGGAGCACTGAAGGCGCTACTCACTGACATCATTCCTAAAAAGTCACCGAGATAAGCATTCACCAAAACCTCCTTAGTTTGATTTCAGTGAAAAGCTAGTCTTTAACATCAGTAGTGGAAAGTTAATTAGAACTTAATGGCCGGCGAGCCTTGCATCCCCTTTAAGCGCTGACGGAGGTCATCAGACCATGAAGATTTTTTCCCTGCTATCATTCTGACTCGCTTGTCACTTAATGGTTCGTATAGATTCAGCAAATCAGAAGGAAGAATGTTTCGGGAAAGATAAACTTTTTTTAACTCAAATGAATTTTTAAAAGATAAAGACGATGCCAGAGACGTTACAGAAAAGAACAATAAAAAAATGACCACGCTGTATTTCATTTGAACCTCCTGTCCAAACTGTATTGCCAGTCATTATGCCAGGAAGATGCCAACTTTAAGGCCTAGAAATTAAAAGGGACCAGAACATTCTGGCCCCTCTTATAGGTGTCAAAAAGATCCTTAGGACTTTTTAAAAATAAGATGATCTAAAGAATAGCGGCCGCTACCGCGAATCATGAAAACTAAAAAGGCCACAAGATATAAGAGCGACATCTCTTTAGTTTTAAATGGATCAGCACCATGAACAATGAACGCAGCAACCACCATAGTGAAAGCAGCAAAGAAAGCATTTATACGTGTCATGAATCCAAGGGCCACCAGGATTCCACCAGCAAACTCAGCAAGACCTGCCATCCATGCGAAAAATAAAGGTGCAGGAAAGCCCATAGCAACAACACCGCCAACAAGACCTTCCCCTGGCGGGACCTTACCCAAACCGTGACCAAACGCCATAAAGAGTCCGATGGCCACTCTGAAAATTGTCATAGCAATTTCGTCGGTCGTGCTGTTTTCTGGATTAGACGAAAGAATTTTTTTAAGCATAAAGATAGTCCCTCATTGAAAGTATTTATTAAATTATGCAGCGAAAGCTATTTAAATGAAATCAATTTCTAAAATAGATATAGCTAAGTAATGCGGCAACAAATAGCAGGTAAGCGACAACTTTCTTCCATCCATGGAGTCCTAGAAAACTTCCCTCGCCTTTATTAAAAGCTGCATCTAAAACGCATAAGCTATGGCACAAAAGACCTGGCCAAAAATAGGCAAAGTATCCCCCAGCAGTGAAGAAGGCCCAAAAAATACCAGCAAGAACTTGTCCTTTCATGAGCTGTCCCAAACCAGGAAGCATCATACTCCAAACAGATGCGAGAGAATTGGGCGTCTGATAATCAATGGGGTTTTCGGAAATTTTATTTTCCATTAATGAGATTCCTTAGCTTTTTTGAAATGGTTGATTCTTCTTCTCCTGAAGGATCTTTTCGTAACTCATCATCTCGTTCACGGATATATTGTGTATCAGGAATCATGTGCTTACTGGCCGGTGTTAAGCCTTTGGATGGTTGAATCTGGAATACACCCCAAACCGTTACCTCATCACCCACTAAATATTTACTGCCATCAAGAGTCTTATTCCAATTAAGGTTAAAATCTTTTCGGTTCACCAACGTCTCAAACTTTGCGAATTTATTCTCATAACCCCAGGTATCTTTAACTGAATCTGTTAAAGTAAAAGTCACCGTGGTGGGTTTACTAATACCTTTAATCGTTAAATCTCCTTTCGCGGAATACTTGTCCTTCCCGAGGCTCCTGACTTCCGTACTAATAAACGTCAACTTGGGAAACTCTCGAGAATTAAAAAAGTCGTTGGCCTCCAGATGATTGTCACGCATCTTATGGCCGGTATCAGCTGAGGCCGTAAGAATCGTAATGGAAATTTTTCCAGGGGTCTTCTTCACTTCATCCAAATCTACCGAGCCTGAATACTCCGTGAAACGACCAGTTAATTCCGATACGTTTAAATAAGTCACTTTGAACATAATTTCAGAATGATCTCTATTAATAACCCAGCTAGCACTTAATACATTGAACGAAAGAAGGCAGCCTAAGGCGCCCATAATTATTTTACTCATACATACCTCTAATTTTATTCTCTATTATAATGATTCTCGCCTCATTGGGTAAGGGCCGTTTCACTCAAAAAATAGCACAAACTTCTCAAAAAGTGCTAATTTGAAGGAATGAATATTAAAACAAATGTTCAACATTCAATAAAAGAATTTGGGATCCTCGAAGTAACAATGAGTGGAATTCGGGTTGAAAAGATCCCGGTGAGAGTAAAACCTGCCGTTCCCTTTCCCCATAAACATGACTTTTACCAAATAATGTTCATCACTAGTGGGAGTGGAAGCCATCAGATTGATTTCAAAAAATACAGTATTAAACCACACCAGATTTACATTATGAAACCGGGGCAGATTCATTCATGGCAGCTCAGTAGAAATATAGATGGATTTATCATTGAATTTAATCTGGATTCTCTTCAAATAGAAAGTTTGGGTGGTATGGGCCTTATTGGTCAAGTTCCCTTTTTACCAGACCTTCTAGAATTAAAGACTAGTGTGAATCAAAAAAATATAAAAAAAATTATCGAAGTGATGGAAGAAGAATTTCAAAGCAAGAGTCTCTTTAACGACCTCTGCCTAAGGAATTACTTATCTGGCCTATTGCTTCAGCTTATCCGTGAAAGTAAGACTATTCTGGCCGAAGACCGGAAGCATTTTGCGTCACCTGAGAGATTCCGTCTTCTCGTAGAGAACCACTACCGAAGTGAACATCGAGTGGAGTTTTATGCCAGAGAACTGAAGCTCACTCCTAAGGCACTCACCATGCAGGTCTCTAGAACCTATGGGAGGTCGCCTCGAGCACTCATACAAGACAGATGTATGCTAGAAGCGAAAAGATACCTGGCCTTCTCAAGCTTAAGTATCGCTGAGATCGGCTATGAGTTAGGTTTTGAGGATGCCAACTACTTCACAAGATTTTTTCGTTTGCACGAAAAATTAACTCCCGTGCAGTTCAGGAAGAAACTGAAAAGTTAAAGTAGTGACTGCATAAGATGACTTGGGATCTTCAAAAGCCAGTAAAGTGCTTTCTTAAATGGTCCTAAACCTTGTTGATTAAAGTCTTCGCATTCGTCTTCTACATCGCCATTACTATCAAGTCCATGGCTCTCAGACATTCTTAATTTGATATTGTCTTTAACATCATTAGTGAGTTCTTCACTGCCACTGCAAAAGATTGAAAGCTCCGTATTGTAAAAACTAGATCGGTTATCAAGGTTGAAGGATCCCACCATAAAAGATTCGTCATTAAATACGACGGATTTTGAGTGAGTTCCCCATGAGGCTTCTTCAATACTTTCATCCATTAGCTTCGTTTCTTTTGGGGGGTGCCCTTTGTACACGTAGGCCTTAAAATTTTTAAGAGGTGTAAAACGCCGAATGGTATCACTAAAAACGGTTGCTACCGGAATGGCGTCGGTAGAGGCGAGACTGTTCGTCATTACAGAGATTTTGGAGCGCCTTTGTTCAAGCAGTTGAGATATCTTATCAGAGACCGAATTATGAAGGAAATAAGGGGTATCAAAAATCATCTCTTCATCAGGTTCGGCCTTATCTTCCATCCAGTTCATAATTTCACGGCGAAGGTGACGGTATTTCAAGTCATACTTTTTTGGTTTAAGACGCTCAAAAAAACCAGCTCCCTCTTTATCTGAGGCGAAAGCAACTTCAGGGCACTCGTGCTTTTCATTTGCATGAAGCATTTTCTTGCCCTCTTCCTCGGCGAATTTTAAGATCTTGTCGTGTTCTTCATTTGGGGCCAGAGCAAGCTCAGCTTCCTTCACTCTTTTTTCATGCTGTCTCAAAGCATTCTCATAACCGAATTGATCAAAGCTCTCA
>JAEYUK010000172.1 GCA_023432655.1 Pseudomonadota bacterium
TCGTATAGGTCATTGAATACTTATCCTTCATCGGGATAAAAGAAAAGCTTTGCTCAGAATCGTCATTCATTAAAAAGTCATAAACGACTCCACTCACAAGTGACCCCAGGGCATATCCGGCCAAGACATCACTAGGATAATGACGTTTTCCTTCTACCCGCGCCCAAATTGTGGCCGCAGACATTCCGGTATTTAAAAATTTTATTCCCGTCCGTAACTGTTCTTTCATATCGATGGCATCAACTCCCTTACTAACGATCACCCTTCGCGCTCCGGCTTCGGAGGCATGCCCAGAAGGAAGACTTTTCATATCCATCCTATTGGGACGTTGACGATGAACGACCTTCCGTACTTGATCAACAGTGAAACGAGTGGAGGAAGAGGCAATATTGAGCGCGAATCCTCCTCTAACTTTATTGTACAGGTATTGAGTAAACGACATGTCCTCATCATGGGATGGAGTAAATAAAATCACTGCATACATTTCATATTTTTGAATATTATTAAAGTGATCACTCCAGTTATCTGCGGCCCTCACATCTTTGTAAATGGCCCCTTCGTGATGAACCCAATTCGAAATATTTCGATCTAAATCTAAAGCTGTGACAACACCCGCTCCAATTAACGGCCCCCAAACATGACCAGAAGAGGCGTTCTTTTTTATGGCCTCCACTAATCTTTCACTACGAAGAGGATATAAGGCCTTTTTCCCCCAACTTCCCTTTTTATTAATCACACTGCAGGACTGAAGTATGAGTAGCATGTAAATTAAAGTCATCATTCTCATTCGAGAATTATCAACAAGAATGGTTCTGACTAATATTGGGCAAAGATATGAAAGGAATGAATTTTTAAAGAGAAAAGACTATAGGACATATGTCCTAAGAAGATTTTTCCCTAAGCGGGGCCAGAAGATACTCCAACCCATTTACTTTGATTTCAAATAGTAAACCTAGTAGCCTTCCTAGGTCTCCGTCTGGCAACCCTTCAGTGTGGAACCAAACGACATAGGGTTCTGGTAGGTCAATAAGAGGAACACCCTTATATTTGCCAAAAGGCATAAGGGTGTTCGCAAGTTTCTCTAAATCATTTTTCATTAATTATTTTTTTAGGGCCAATTGACCTTCTCTCACTCGGTCCATGGCCAGAACGATCAAGCGGGCCGCTTCTTGAGGGGCATGGAATCCGGTTGAGTTTTCTGCTTCAATAAAGTCGATTAAGAACTGAGCTTCACGCTGAGCAACTTGAGCTTTTTTAATGGCAGCTTCTGGAAATTTATTTTTCTGAGCAGCTTTAATATCATCGATTAGTGCCATAAGGGCATCCATCGCTTTATTTCTCATTTCCATGTGACGAGTCTGGATAGTCTCAACTTTTTCAATGAGTTCAGACTCAGGAGCGTGGTGACAAGTCTGACAAGACTTATTCACATTAAGGAGTGGGCTTCGAATCTGGTGATTCGTAATTTTCATGGCCCCTACACGCTGGTAAGGCATGTGACAGTCAACGCATGACACTCCAGATTTCGCATGCACACCCTGATTCCACATTTCAAATTCTGGATGCTGGGCCTTTAAAACTTCAGCACCAGTTTCAGCATGGACCCAGTCTTTGTGACCATTTTCTTTGTAGTAGGAAAGAATTTGATCGGCCTTGATACCTTTACTCCAAGGGAATGTCAGGGTCTTCTTAGGGCCATCGAAATAGTATTCAACGTGACATTGAGCACACACGAAAGTTCTCATCTCCTGACGGGTGGCCATTTTGTTCACATCGTAGTTATGAACACCTTGAGTTTTTTTGAACTGTTTAATCCCTTCCATGAAGGCCGGTTTTGTTACCCGAAGTTCCATCGTATCGGGCTTATGACAGTCAATACAACTCACCGGGTGTTTCACTTCTTTCACAGCATCGTGATAAGACATGGCGTTCATTTTATGAAAGCCCTCATTCAAATCCCCGGAACCTAGTTTCATCATCGTTGTATAAGTAGAAGCGTGACAGTTTAAACAAGCTCCCGGCTGAGGGGAAGCATCCTGTCTCTTTGTATAGATCTGATCATCAAGCATGTAAGCATGACCACGCTCTTCTCTGAAGTCTACGCTGAAGGCATAACCGGCCCACATTCTCTTTAAACGCGGATCTTCTTCTAAGCGTGACTGCGCAACGACACTTCTTGGGTCAGCATTATCCGGTGTTCTTGGGAGTGCTTCAGAGCCACCGTAGCGAGTTCTTTCCTGATCCACTGTTCGTTGATAGGTGTCGTATTGAAGAGGAAAATTCTTACCCCAAACCGCCGGATCATCTTCCATTGGACCAATTTCAACCACTCTGAAAAAAGGATTTTTGGCTTCGTTCTTCTTCTCTGAAATGTTAATCAGGACATAACCAGCGAGAGTCCCGAAAACCATTGCCAGAACAACCAATAAAAACAACTTCCCTTTTGATGTCATAGTCTCCCCTAATGAGTATGTCCAACTTCCCGGTGACAAGCTACACACGATCTCCCCTCACGCAGTGGTTCCTGGTGAGGAGCAGAAGACATGATGTCGCCGTGGCATTTGAGACAGGCCTGCATGGTAATATTAAAATTATGCTGTCGAATTCGAATTGGATCTTTGAAGCTTCCGGTGGTGAACTTCAACGCATGCATGAAACCATTGTCCATCTTGTTGATGTACTTGAAGTAAATATTCTCTGGAGTATGACAACTATTACAAGTGGCCACAGCATGATGAGAAGACTTGCTCCAACTATCATACTGATCACGCATGATGTGGCAGTTTACACAGGCCTTAGGGTCATCTAAGAGATAGGAATAACCTTGACCATAAATAAATGTCACCGAACCAAGTCCCACAGCAAAGCCGCAAAGGACAAGGAGGATAACAATAAGGAGTGATGTTTTAATTTTTGGACCCATAAAACCTCTAAGGATAACTTAGAGTAGTCTATTTTATAAAGAATAAACGAGGAAATTAAGATTGATTTATGTCATAGATTATTGACGCATGCCAATGTCTGCCCCTACGAGCTTTTTCATTCTCTCTTCCACAGAGTATGATTTCAGAATGAGTTTTAACTATGAACTCGATTACACACATCTGAATCTAAGAAAAAAGTTTTACCTTTATAAAGTCGGTAAGGGAGAACAGGGTGTCCTTCTCGTCCAGCCTTATAAAGATGAAATTCTCCCTCACTGGAGATTTCGCACACCAAAAATTGCTCACCAGTCGGCTAAAAAAATCCTAAATCTCTTTTATCGCTATAAAAAGAACGAAGACTTCATAGGAATGGATATGGCCCGCAAATTTTTACAAATGGGTTATACCCGCTCTCGCAGATACGCCAACCATGCTTCCGGAACCAAGTATGACAACGATGGAGACCTTCTGCCATTTGACAACGATGAGCAAAAGGCCCGTTCGGCCAGAATTTTTTATGAGTATTGGATGAAAGTTGAGTCAGACCAGACTTACATGGACCTAAGGATTGGGTGGAAAATTCTTTTTGGTTAATCGGCTTAGGGAACAAAGAGTTCCGTGTGTAGTTTCAAAGCAAAATTTCCGGCCTCTGACTTTACTAGATAGGCCGGCTTTTCAACTGACCCATTTCGCTTAATTTTTTTGCCTTTAATTTCTTTTTCAACTGGACCCATAAAAATTTCTTCAACGGTTCCGTGGACAATCCCACCGGCCCATTTCCAGAATACTTTTGAATTTTTCTTATGAGGTTTCATGAGGACTACTTATCTCCAGTTTTTTGACGAATAGCCTCAAGCTCAGATGCCACCAATAAATCTTTGGGTCTTTTTAAAGTTTTTTTACACCTAATAAGGTCACCTAAAGAGATCACTTTGCACTTATTCCCAAAGACTGAAATTTCAATTGCTGATTTACTGACTTCAGAAAAATTCCCGACCCCCGCGACATTAGAAATCAGGTCCAGCACACCGGCATCAGTAGAAAGATAGAGATTATTTATCCCTTCCAAGTTTTCAGGAATTTCCAGAAAAGACTTCATTGGAATCATCATTCTGTGTTTCGGATGAAGTTCTTCTAAAATACTTCGCAACTTCTCAATATTCTCGGGAGTCAACACGGCACAGACATCTAAGTCATGTGTCACATAAGTAGACCCATAAGCCGAAGCCGCTAGTCCTCCAATGAGAACAAAATCAACACCGCTCTGAGACAGTTTATTTATTAGAATTTTGAAGTCGGTTTTCATTAGACTCCTTCAATGAGGCTCGCATTTCTTCAATCAAATCAACTGCATTCTGAAGCTGCTGAAGACGCTCCTCCACAGAGAGTTCTAGATTTAAATCAATGAGGTTCATTTGTTCGGGGGTCAGGAGATTATCTTGATGAGTGCTTGAAATGAGAATGTCTTTCATTAAAAGGATTCCTCAGCAGTTTCGATAACCACCACTTAGGCGGAAAATGGCGCACCCGAGAGGATTCGAACCTCTGACCTACCGCTTAGAAGGCGGTTGCTCTATCCAACTGAGCTACGGGTGCACACAGGCCTTAACTATGAAAAAACCATTGATTCCAAGGAGTTTAAACGATTTAAGGCAATTAAGGTCATTACTTTAATTTCGCTTAGGAGTGTTGTCAATCGCTGACATGAGGTTTTTGTGTTACCTTGTTAAAATGACAATCAAAGCACGTATTCTAAGATCCTCTAAAAGGCATTTTGACTGCCAAAGACAGGACACCCGGGACATTGTTCCGGCCACGGCCCTGGCAACCCTTCTTAAAGAGGACCACCTGGTGGTGGGGGACTGGGTTGAACTTACTGAAGAGTCCGGTGAGTATAAAATCATTAAGACCCAGGAAAGAGCTAACGCCATTTTCCGAAATCTTCCGCGTGAGCAAAAAAAGAAAGTCATCGCAAGTAATGTGGATGTCATGATGGTGGTCGTAAGCGCGGGGAAGCCGAGCTATAAAAGAGGACTAGTCGATCGCTATTTGGCCCGGGCCGATTTTTGGAATATTCCGGCCTTCGTCATTTTCAATAAAATGGATCTGTATGAAGAAGAAGAATTCGACATACGCTTTGAAGCCGAAAGGCTTAAGTGGCTTAATGTTAAATGTTTTGAAGTTTCAGCTGAACAAAGTCATTACAAACCTCACTATCTGGAAAATGGTTTTGAAGAATTACTAACAAGCCTCCAGGATAAAACGGCCATTCTTCTAGGCCACTCAGGGGTCGGTAAAAGCCGTCTCATCACAACCTTGAGCCGCGGAAAGATTCAGCTTTTAAGTGGAGAACTGGGAAAAGTTGGTAAAGGGGCCCATACTACTACTTGGGCAGAACTTATTACCGGTGAAGAATTTTCACTCATCGACTCTCCCGGAATCCGCTCGATGTCCTTAAGTGATCTAACCAAGCAAGATCTCCTCTACTGTTTTTCTGATGTAAATGAATGGACGACGAAATGTCAGTTCAGCTCAAACTGCACGCATGAAGAAAATAGCAAAGGCTGTTTTTTTCAGAAGCTTGATCAAGAAAAAAGAGAGGATCAATTAATCCTCTCTCGCCTGGAATCTTATAAACGTATTCTAGAAGAAGTGTCCAATATCCCGGACTGGCTTAAAACCAAGTCTTAGCGGAAATTTGCTCGATCAAAATGATGATGACCATGCTGTTCTTCTTTCGGATCCATAGAGGAAATCGAGCGCTCAGTATGATAAGAAGCGCAGCTCACCATAAGTCCAAGAACGAAGAAAAGTGCCATTGTCTTTGCCATAGAGGCCTCCAGGATGGGTTGTAAACACTTACCCTTCCTATCGGAATAACGGGTCAAAATATTAGGAAAAAATTGCCGTACTAAGTTGGGATTATTTAAGAGTTTCTTCTTAAAAACCGGAATGAGTTTTTAAAAACTCAGTTTCTTCGGCCGTTGAAAGCCTGCCTAGAACTTTATTCCGATGCGGGTAACGACCAAAACGGTCAATTATCTCTTTATGAAGAAGTTCAAACTTATATCCCTCCTCTAATCCCACTCCTGAGTAAAGCTTAACGGCCTCTTCATGAATTAAAGGCGACTCACTATGCATATAAGGAAGATAGATAAATGTTTTTTGCTCGGCGGGAAAGGTCTCATCTAGTTGAAGGAGGACCATTTCCTGCGCTAGAGTCAGGGCCAGAGGATCGGCTTCGAAAGCTTTAGGACTTTCTCGAAAAATATGGCGTGAGAATTGATCTAATAAAATAATTTCGGCGAGCCTCCCTGATGGATCCTTTCGCCATTTAAAGAGTTCCCCTCTCTTGCCTTCTTCCAAAAGCTTCTCAAATTTATTTTTTATCTCAAGATCCAAACTGTCACTGCGACGAAACTTATCTTCGGAAGAGACTTCGTTAAACCAGAAATTTAAAAGTTCCTGGTAACTCATATTTGGATATCATCTTTAGAGGGGGCAATCGGTTTCCTGCCACTTGGTTCTTTCTTCTGTTTCTCAGAGATTTCTTTAGAGTTCCAGAAAGGAAAATGGACGAGGATTTTACCGTCTTTTTGATTCATCTTAACTTTTGAGGGATCACAATCTCCGGGAATATTAAAGCTATTTGAAAAACTGGAAATGGAAGTTCCACTCTGGCCTTTAATTTCTGTTTTGCCTTTAATGATGACGAGCCCATTACTGACATTAATATCTAGTTCCTGATCTTTACTCTTAGGAGTAATTTCAAGAGTACGCCCTTCCTTAGTCTCACTCCACTCCATCTTATAATTTTGGGCCGTTGTGCGAGTGAATGAATCGAATCCACTAAATGAATCAGTCATCACCTCATCTAAGAATTGCTCCATGTCTTTAAAGAGATCTTCATTGGAGCCAGTCCCTTTCAAGAGCTTCTCCATCATCCGCCGGTGCATTTCTTCCCGCATCTTATAGCGCTGCTCAAGACTAGGAGAATCCTTATCGTCTATGGGACGAGCATCTATTTGACTGAGTAAATTTCCGGCGCCAAAAATCATCAAAAAAATTACAGCAAGGGTGACATACATTCTTTTCATAGTTACCAATATGGTTTCATTTATTTAAACGTCAAGCTCTGAAGCCTTTTGAATTCTCTCAAACATTTGATCTAGTCCGTCAACAAACAGCGCTGGTCCCGGCTGGAGAAAAATGGCAGGAGAGAGCTCCCACACAAACCCCTTCTGGATGGCACTGACCTTTTCAAATCCTGATCTTTTGGCAAAAGAATCCAGCTTTACTGGCTTACCGCACCAGCACCCAAAAATGATATCAGGATTACGTTCAATGACCTCCTCATTAGTCACTTCTCTTTCTCGAGCAAGGGACCCGGTGCGGTCAGCAAATATATTTTCACCTCCGCAGATGGAAATGAGTTCTGATACCCATTTAATGCCCGAAAATTGAGGACGATCCCACTCTTCAAAATACACTCGCGGACGATAAGCGAAAGATTCAGAAAGCTTCTTAAACCTCTCAAGTTTAGTCCGAAATGAATGAACTAACTCAAGCGCTCTGGATTCCTCCCCTATAATTCTACCTAAGAGAAGGATATTGCTAAGAATTTCTTCTAAAGAGCGCTGATTTGTCACAAGGACGTTCAGCCCACGTCCTATAAGTTCAGAGGCAATATTTTTCTGGATGTCAGAAAAGCCTATCACTAAATCCGGTCTTAATGAGACAATTTGCTCCACATCAGAGCGAATAAACTGAGTGACTACGGGAAGTTTCTTCGCTTCAATTGGCCGCTCGACATATTGGCTCACCCCGATAATGAGTTCCGGCCGACCCAGGAGATAGAGTGACTCGACGGTTTCTTCAGTAAGACATATAATTCTGGACGGAAAAGTCATAATTTGATCTCCGAGATTCATGATAAAGGATTCCCATGTTGAAAGTCATCGTTCTTACGCTCTTTTCATTTAGCCTTTGGGCCAACACCGAAAATGCCACTTACTCGCTTCAGCGCTTCCAGGATAAAATCGTTGTCACTATTAACCATGACGAAGGTTGGCATACTTACTGGAAGAATCCAGGCGATGCAGGAATTGCTTCATCATTCAAATTCATAAAAAACGATAAGCCTCTTGAAATAAAATCCTTTGAGTGGCCAGTTCCTAAAAGATACGTAGAGGCCGGTAATATTTTAACGATCGGTTACGGTGGAGTTCAGCATTTTTTCTTTGAAAATATTCCTGGAACTTTCTCCACTAAAATTGGAGTACTCATCTGCAAAGATATTTGTATTCCGGGCGAAGCAGATCTCACTTTGAAAAATGGTGCCGATTTTATATCAAGCCGTCCTCAAGTCCCCTATTCGGATGGAGATCTGACTCGGGCCTTTGAAAGTCTTCCTAAAGAAGCCGCTCTTCCGAGTGATTTTGAGTTTTATCTCACGAGAGAAAAAGATCAACCTCTTCTTACTCTCCATTATTCACTAAAAAATTTCAAGGCCCCCAAACTTTCAAAAGAACTTAATCTTTTAACCCCTTTTCCCCATTCACCTTGGGGATTCAAGAGAGAAACTCTCTATCTTCAGGATGGAGTTTTGTATGGTAAAACAGAAATAGAATGGGATGGAGAATATCTAGAGCCTGTCCTTCCGCTCCCTGAAGATGGAAAATTCCCGAAGCCTTATGATCTTAAGTTTCTTCTCAATTCTCCAGACACTGATGACGTCAAAGTGGTTAGCCTGAAATTAGAAAATTTCTCTCTTGCCGCTCCAACATTGAAAGATTTTTACAAAGGACTAACTCCTTTTGATGGTCAGAAGGCCCTTGCCTCAACGGGCCCGGCTCCCGAAGGCACGACACTTCTTCAGTACCTGTTCTTTGCTTTTCTGGGTGGTTTGATTTTAAACCTCATGCCTTGTGTACTGCCTGTCATCTCCCTTAAACTCTTCGGCCTGATAAAACATAAGAATTTACCTCAGAGAAAAATTCTCGCTCATAACTTAAGTTACACCGCTGGAGTCATCTCCACCTTCATGGCACTGGCCTTTGTGATTGCCCTCATTAAAGCTGGAGGCGAAGAAATCGGTTGGGGCTTTCAGTTGCAATCCCCGGCCTTCATTCTGATCATGATGCTTATTCTCTTTGTCCTTAGCTTAAATCTATTTGGACTATTTGAATTTAGAACTCCAGGAGGGGCGAAATTTGGCTCACAGGAAATTAAAGAAGGCGTCTCCGGCGACTTCTTCTCTGGAATCCTTACGACCATCCTTTCTACTCCTTGCTCTGCTCCCTTCCTTGGAACAGCTCTAACTTTTGCTTTCACGACCAGTGTTTTTAATATCTTTTTAATGTTCTTCTTCATTGGGTTTGGTTTGGCGTTCCCGTTTCTTTTAACGGCCATATTCCCATCGTCTCTGGGCATTTTCCCGCGACCAGGCGCCTGGATGGAAAAACTAAAATACTTTCTAGGTCTATCACTAGTTGTAACCGTGATCTGGCTCTATGATGTTTTTGTTTCACTGGTTAATTTTGATGTCATTAGCTGGCGTTTTAATCTCCTCTTTGCCTTATGGTTTTTTGCCTTTTTCTTCGCTCAGAAAATCTCTCGCTCACGTCCATTGCAGTTTTTAACTTTTGCATTCCCTCTTGTACTCACGGTGCTCGCGATTCAAAACCTCGAAATGAAACCAGCGGGAGCAGCAGTTTCAAAACAAGATACGCTTTGGACACCCTGGTCAGAAGAAAAGCTAAAAGAGCAAAAAGGAAATCTCATCTTCATGGATTTCACTGCCGAGTGGTGTCTCACCTGTAAAGTAAATAAGAAACTTGTTATGGAAACAGAGGCTTTTAAAGAGATGGCCCAAAGAAACAACCTAACTCTGATGCGCGCAGATTGGACAAGACGTGATGATAACATCACCCAATTTTTAAAACGCTATAATGTTGTGGGAGTTCCGGCCTACTTCATTCAGAAAGAGAACGGTGAGATCATCCACCTTGGAGAAACTCTCACCACTTCAAAAGTAGAAGCAAGTCTTAAGTAATCACTCGTCGAATTTTGGGGGCAGGAGCATGAGTTCCTGCACCACTTCTTTCGGATCATGACCATTGTAGAGGACTTCATAGAGACCTGAAAAGATGAGCGCCCTGATATTCATTTTTTTGGCGAGAAGATAAGCGGCCTTTGTGGTCTTGTAGCCCTCCACCACACTTTTTGTCGTCCGGATGATTTCTTCAGGACTTCTGCCTTTAGCGATTTCAATACCAAAGGATTTATTTCGGGAAAGCTCCCCTGTAG
>JAEYUK010000207.1 GCA_023432655.1 Pseudomonadota bacterium
GTTACCATTCCGAATAAGTTTTCCGGAAAAAAAATCGTCGGTGCCATGATCCTGATTAATGAAACCAGTGCGGTCTTTGGCGGCCTCTCTCGTAAGGATAAAGTGGGAGTTATCGCCCATGAAATCGGCCATGCTCTAGGTCTAGGTCACACTGAAGATAAGTCGGCTTTAATGTACTATAGAACAGTCGACCAACGAAGCCACCTGGGCCAGGATGACATTGATGGTATTAACTATCTTTATCCTATCCTGGGAGATGCTTTTGGTCTTAGTGACGGGCTTCTTGGTAGCTGTGGCACCATTAGTACCGATAAGAAAAATCCTCCGGGTAATCCACCGTTTTTCTTCACGATGATTACCCTGGGATTTTGTGTTTTGTTGTTTGAAGTATTAAGACTACTTAAGCGCTCTAAGACTCGTACCACGACGTGAACATTCGGCTTCATACTCTTCCAGGATGACTTTCTCTTCTGAATTCAGAAGATCCATATCTATCAAGGCCGGATCAAAGCCGATATAAACGAAGGGCACGAAACGAAGCATATTAGGGAATGTTGGATGATTTTCTACCCATGCAATATTCTCCAGACGAACTCCCCCAAAGCCGGGAATATAAATACCTGGCTCAATAGAAACAACTTGACCGGCCTTCATCGGAACCTGGGAGATAGTGGAAAGTCTGACTCCTGGCTCATGAACATGAACTCCTACACCGTGGCCAGTCCCGTGATTATAATCATAACCCTTTTTCCTCATGGCACCTCGGGCATATCCATCAAGTACACTACCTTTTGTCCCTACAGGGAAAACTGCAGATTGCACGGCCAGAAGCCCTTTAAGAACAAGTGTATACATCTCAATCATTTTAGGATCGGCCTTAGACTTACTCGCAAGAAATGTCCTTGTTGTATCCGTGGCCCAGCCGCCTTCAAAATAGCCACCAGAGTCAAGTAGAATCATATCGTTATCTTTAATCACCACTTCATCAGATGGACTTCCGTAATGCATTATGGAAGCATTTGGGCCCACTCCTGAAATAGTATTGAAACTCTGATCAACGGCACCCTGTTCTTTGTACTTCACTGTTGTTTGGTTATAAAGATCAAGTTCCGTAATGCGCTTACCTTCTTTAATGGAATCTTTAACCCATTTAATGGTGTTAAAGATCGCCTTATCGGCCTTACGGAAGGAAGCTTCCACTTGTTTAATTTCAACTGGCTCTTTAATCGATTGGTACTCGTAGAGACCACCGGCCTTCTCTTGCAGACGGTCGGCTCCAAAAACTTTTAAAAGCATTCCAAAATCGGAGCTATTCAACATGCCTGGATCAAACCAAACTTCATCCAGATGAAGAGTGTTTTGAAGTCGATCTAATTCTTTTAAAAGAGCACTGTATGGAAGACTAATCCATTCAATGCCAATTTCTTTTTTACATTTATCTGAAACAGGTGTTTCAGGAGTCACGAAAACATAAACCTTCTCTCTCGTGACCAAGGCTTTAGCATAAAAACTTGAGAGATAAGGAAGATGATAACCACGACAGTTGGTGATCCATGCAATAGAATCAAGAGCTGTTAAGTACATCGCCTGTTTATCGTTTTGAAAAATCGCCCGCGTTTTTTCCAGCGTATCACGACCTCGCCATTCGCGCGGAACAAACTGAATTTCCTGAAGGGCCGGAAGAGCTTCAAAAGAAATGAATTTCGCGAGTTCTCCTCCTTCAAGAGGAACAGCTTCACCCGTCATTTGTGAGAGTCTTTTTAAATAACCTAAGGCCGTGCGATCAGCTTCATAGCCTAATTTTTTAATGCCTAGTTTTTTTACGTCTTGGGCCAACTCTCCTGTGGTAGAGGAGTCCCCTCCCACTTTAACCACTTCCACTTCCTCTGCATCCACTTCTAAATCGGCCTGTTCATGGTAGCGACCATCCACATAGAGTCTTACTTTGCCATTTACTGGCACCAGAACCTCGGCCATCGAACCTGTAAAACCAGTGATGTAGAAGCGGTGGTTATCTTCTAAGGGAACATATTCATTCAGGAATGGGTCGAAACTTGAGATATACATCCCGTCCAGGCCACGCTCCGTCATAATTTTTTTAAGCGTTTGAATGTTAGATTTAATAGTTTGATTTGAAAGAGTGAACGTTTTTTTCATACAATATCCTCGTTCCATAAAAATACTCCCCTCTCTCATACTTGTGAAGGCTTTTATGAAAATTCAGCATCCAGTTTATTACGGCGATTATTTACAACTCCCTAAAATCCTTAACGCTCAAGCTCCTGAGAGTGCGAAATACGGTCCTGCGGCCCATGATGAAACTCTTTTCATCATTATTCACCAGACTTACGAGTTATGGTTTAAGCAAATCCTTCATGAACTTGACTCTATCCGTGACATCATGCTGAAAGCATTTGTCCCTTCAACAGATCTTTCTGTGATCAAATCCCGGCTTGAAAGGATCACTAAAATTCAACAAATTCTCATCGATCAAATCCAGGTAATGGAAACGATGACCACTTTGGACTTTATGGAGTTTAGAGATTATCTGGTGCCGGCCTCTGGTTTCCAAAGTCTTCAGTTTCGATTAGTGGAAGCGACCTTAGGAATTAAGGCCCATCATCGGATGGAAGTAGAAAAACAGTTTTTCACCTCTCGTTTAACTCCTGAAGATCGCAGTAAACTGACGGAAACTGAAAATAAAATAAGTATTTTCGAATTACTGGAAGCCTGGCTTGAACGAATGCCCTTTAAGCTTCATGGTGAATTTGATTTTTGGGGTGAGTACTCGAAAGCTGTCAAGCTTATGCTGAAACAAGACCGGGAGATTATCTCAACTAACCCCGGGCTAAATGACACTACCAGGGCCATGGAATTAAGAAATCTGGGAATCACAGAAGAGACCTTTAATACTCTCCTGGACTCAAACCTCTACGATAAAATGCGTGCAGAAGGAAAAGTTCGCCTCTCGCAAAAGGCGATGCTTTCGGCCGTCTTCATTTATCTTTATCGCGATTATCCGGCCCTTCAAATGCCTTTTAATATTCTAAATGCACTAGTGGAAGTTGATGAGAAATTCACGACCTGGCGCTACCGCCACGCTATTATGGTTCAAAGAATTTTAGGCACTAAAATTGGTACCGGTGGTTCTTCCGGTCACGAATACTTAAAATCAACCACCGAAAGAAATCGTGCCTTCATTGATTTATTTAACCTTGCCACTTTCCTCATACCAAAAAATATGATCCCAAAACTTCCATCGACTCTTCAAGGACAACTGGATATCGTTTATGATTCATTCCGATCTTAAAAAACATTATTCACGTTTTCTTGAAGGTCACGGTTCAAGTCTTCATCTGGCGGCCCACTCACATCACTTCTGGCCCGATGTCACCCGGGACGCTCAGATTGAGTATTGGGATGATTGCGCTAAAAGTAGTGATGAAAAATGGAATAAGATTTTTTCTGAAGTCATACCGAAAGCTCAAAAACATATTGCTAAAATTTTGAACTTGAAAGATCCCGGACAGATTGCCTTTGCTCCCAATACCCATGAACTTACAAGTCGTCTCCTCTCGTTATTTTTGGGTAAGAGTTCATTATCCGTTTTAACAACCACGAGTGAATTCCATTCCTGGAAAAGACAAATGTTAAGACTTAAAGAACTTCCGCAAGTGGCCCTTACAACTGTCTCCACGGAGCTGCTTCTTAATGATCGACGCTCTTTTATTAAAGAATTAAAAACAAAATTAAAAAGCTCTCCAGATATTTTCTTCATCAGCCAGGTCTTCTTTGATTCAGGTCTCGCACTGACTGATTCTGAGTTAATAGAACTTTATGATGCTAAGACTCCTGCGACTTTAATGGTGGTGGATGGCTATCATGGGTTTGCCGCACTTCCGACTAATCTTTCTACCCTTGAAGGAAAAATCTTCTATCTAGGTGGAGGCTATAAGTACGCTCAAGGCGGCGAAGGTGCGGCCTTTATGGTTATTCCTAAAGGTGATTGGCGTCCGGCCTATACGGGATGGTTTGCTGAATACGCTAACCTTTCTCAAAAACCCGGGGCCCAAGTAGGATACTCCGGTGATGGCATGGCCTTCATGGGGTCAACTCAAGATCCTTCAGGTCTCTACCGCTTTAATGCCACCTGGGACCTCTTTGATGAACTAGGTTTAACGGTTTCTTCAATCCACACTCACGTAAAATGCCTCCAAGAAGAACTTGTTAAGGCGCTGCCTGAGAGTTTCCTTAGAAGGTTCAATCTTACTCCTCTCTTTAAGAGTCTCGACTGGCATGGGCACTTCCTGACTTATTCAGCAAGGAACCCCGAAGAGGGAGAAGTTATTCAACAGATCTTAAGGGATAAAGGAATTCTTAACGATCGACGAGGCGATCGGCTTCGTTTTGGGCCAGGTCTCTACCATGATTTGTCGGATATTAAAGATTTCCAAGAGCGCCTCAAAAAAGTGGCAATGGGTTAAAGAAAAACTGACTAATTAGGCTAAGGTTTTCCTGATATTCAACCGATAGAGTCCCCAGATGCAAACAAACTTGATTGTAAAAGCTGGGGAAATATGACCATCAAACTAGGTTCGATCGTAATGGTGTTAATGGTATTCTTTATCGCCAAAATTTCTTTTGAAACGGCCATGGCAGAAAAAACACCAGAAGCTTTTGATGAACGTTCACCAGCAGCAATTGATCAAAGTTATAAAAACCACATCACGAGACGCTAAAAGCTTCCCGTGCCCATTCTTTGAACTTCTCTCCCCGATCAACATAATTTTTAAATTGATCAAATGAAGGAAATGCCGGAGAGAAAACTAAATTCCCACTTAATCCTTCTTCTCGGGCCTTTTGAAAAACAGTTTTTAAATCAAAAGCTTTCTCAACCACAAAATCTTTTTCTAATTCTTGAAACAATCTCTCTGTGACTTCTCCAATCGCAAATATCTTCGCAATTTTACCTTTGTAAGGAAGAAGATCCGGCAGGAGCTGATCGTTCTCATTCCTGAGTTTTCCTCCGAGGATTAAGTATAGAGGAGCAGTGCTTCCGTCGAAGGCCTTGATCGCAGTGGTTGTGGCGAGCGAGTTAGTGGACTTAGCATCGTTATAGAGAGTTAACCCATCACGAGTCAGGACATACTCTAAACGGTGAGGAACACCCGAGAACTCATTAATGAATTTTTGAAAGAGCTCTTGAAGGTTAGGAATAGCGAGAAGACTTAACACCTTCCAGGCGGCATAGAAGTTGGCCTCATTATGTTCCCCGCGGACCCGGGCCTTTGAAAAATCAAATTGCTTCTTAAATTCTTCCGGAAGAGCACCTTTGGTGAAGTAGGATTTATTTGAAGCATGATCCTTAATTTCATCAAGATAAGGATTCTCTGTTCCTAGAATGAGATGATCATTTTCATTCATATTAAGTAGCATTCTAAATTTCGCGCGAGCGTAGTCATGGACTTCATCGTAGCGTTCAGAGTGATTTGGGAAAATATTTAAAATTAAACCAATATGAGGATGAAACTCTTTAATTGTTTCCAGTTGAAAGCTTGAAACTTCAATCACTGCATAATCAACCTTCTCTTCACTGAGGGCCAGGTCGCAGTATGGTATTCCGATATTTCCCCCGCAGAAAACTTTTTTTCCCGCCAGGGTAAGAGCTTCACTGATCATCGTCGTGGTGGTGGTTTTTCCATTGGTCCCCGTGATAGCAATAACCGGTATGTCTTTGGTCTCACGGTAGGCGTATTCAATTTCTGAAATGATAGGAACACCCTTCTCTACAGCTTTTTTAAGCGCCGGGTGAGAGGTGGGAATTCCGGGAGAAATGACAATTTCATCCATCTTATGAAAATGAACGGCGAAATCATCTTCTGAGAAACAAGAACAGGAACTGCATATCCCATCCAGCCCCTCGGTTTCAAACCAGACCTTACTATCCCCTCGATTCACCACATATAGGTCTTGTTTATGCTTTCTCGCGAGTTTAACCGCAGCTTTACCAGATTTACCCATGCCAAATACGGCCACTTTATTTATCTTGTTCATAAGCTATGATACCTTTGGAAATCTATGGACTACCGTCATCGTTTGATCCAGATTCGGGATTTTCTAAAACCATATCAAGAAATATGGCAAAACGAAATCATGCTCATGTATCCCCACCCTCTGGAAGGATACCCTATGGCCTGGATTGAAG
>JAEYUK010000225.1 GCA_023432655.1 Pseudomonadota bacterium
GACTGGTACGCATCGGTGTCAGGGTCAAGGCTTCAATATAAGAGAGCCCCACTGCAACTGAAATCGTCACACCAAACTGGAAGAAGTATTTACCGATAATTCCTTCCATCATGGCCACAGGAAGGAAAATCGCAATAATGGCAATAGTTGCGGCCAGAGCGGCGAAGGCAATTTCATTAGCACCATCACGGGAAGCGGGAAGCTTATCTTTTCCTTCTTCTTTGTGGCGGAAAATATTCTCCAGCACCATGATGGCGTCATCCACCACAATCCCAATGGAAAGTGATAGACCCAACAATGTGAAAGTGTTGAGAGTGAAATTCATGTATTTAAGGATGACAAAGGCACCGAGAATGGATGTTGGAATCGCCAGAATAACGTTTAAAGTGGCAGAAAAAGATCCGAGGAATAACCAACAAACAATGGCCGTAAGAATGGCCGCCAGGGTCATCGTGAATGTGAGTTCATGAATAGACTCTTCAATGAATTTTGTCGTGTCGTAGTTCACATAGAGTTCAACATTCGGCGGAAGGTTTTTTTGTAGTTCGGCCATTTTGACCTTAATACCATCGGCCACTGCCATGGTGTTTGAGCCACGCTGCTTTCTGATCCCAAGGCCTAGGGCGTTCTTACCGTTTGAACGGGAGATTCTTCTGACGTCAGCAATACCTTCTTCAACGTCTACAACTTCTTCAAGAAAAATTGGACGATAGTTAGCAGCTCCGCCACGTCTAATGATAGGAAGTTCTTTGAAGCCTTCTACAGAGGTAGCTTCCCCTAAGGTTCTCACATTTCTTTCGGTAACATCATTATCAATATAACCAGAAGGAGATTCCTTGTGTTCGGATTGAATCGCCGAAATAACATCATTAACAGTTAATTCAAAACGATTAAGCTTATCATTATAGGCCCAGACTCTCAGGTTGGGCTCAATGTATCCCGCCAGAAAAACGTCAGCGACACCGGAAACCGTTTGAAACTGATCTTTTAAATTGTCCCTGACATAGGCCATGAGGTCTTTAGGCGCCATATCGGGTGCGGCCACAGCAAGGAACATAATAGGCCTGTCATCAGGGTTAATTTTTCTGATGGTAGGAGGATCGATGTCGTCTGGTAAGTTTCTTTGGGCCTGGTTGATCGCTGTTTCTACTTCGGCAACGGCCACATCAATATTTTTATCGAGATTAAATTCGACAGAAATATTTGCACTTCCCATTCGAGCAGAAGAAGTAATTGATTTAACTCCCTCCACTGAAAGTACCGCTGACTCTATGGGATCAATAACATCAAGTTCCATGACCTCGGGTGCTGCCCCCTCGTAAGTCACTCCTACGTTTACTACAGGAAAATCAACATCCGGCATTTGAGATACACCCATCTTGGTCATGGAAATGTATCCGAAGATGATCATGGCGGCCATGAGCATCCAGGCGAAAACCGGTTTACGGATAGAGATATCTGATAAACTCATGGAAGAACTCCTACCAACGCCTCTAGATTTTTATAATTTAAGTGGGTCAATGAAACCAAAGAATCATAGGAACGTTTGGTCTCGATGAAGAGGTTTAACGATTGCAGAACATCTAGGTTTGTCACCTGTCCGAACTTATAATCCTTCTTGTTTAATTGATACGCTTCTTCAGCTTTCGAGAGGGCCTTTTTAAGAACTTTTAATTGCTCCTGGAGCTGTAGAATATTCTGATAGTTAATCGTAATGTCCCTCTCGGCCGTTCTTAGCGTTTCGGCACGATTAAGTTCCGCGATTCTTTTGCCTGCCACTGCCTGATTTACCTGCGCTTTAACGTCTCCACCTTGGTAGAGAGGAATAACCAGAGAAAATCCCAGGTCCCAGTCTGAACTTGCTAGAACGCCGGTGCGATCAAAATAATAGTTCGTGGTTAAATCAAGTGTCGGATAATGACCACCTTTAGCTATGGTAACCTGTTTTTCGGCAAGCTTTGTTTCCTGAACCGCGGCCTGAATATCAGGTCTCGTTTTTAATTTCTGCTTTAGTTCTTCCAAAGTGGATGGGATTTTCGGAAGTTCACCAAGAGGTCCAATCTCCTCCGGGGCTAATTTCGTGTAAAACACAAAATTTTCTTCTGCCTGGGTCAGTCTGATTATCGTTTGTTGGTACTGAGACTCGGCCGTGAGGAGCTGAGCTTCCGCTTCAACGAGCTCTCCCCTACGGGAGCGGCCGATGTCAGTTCTTCCCCGTATTTCTTTCACTCTTTCACGACTGTACTTTAATAATTCTTCCACATTTTTTTTGTCAGATTGAGCAATGCTTAAATTGTAATAAGAATTAATCACCAGCTGGTAAAGGCCAAGCTCTGTGGAGTCTTCCCGAAATTTTGCGAGAAGAATATTTTCTTTCGCAAAGTCAAAGGCCGAAAGCGTCCCCCCTCTAAGTAAAGGTTGGGTAAGTCTTAAAGCCGCAGAGTATTGACGGGTCAGAGTAAATGCTGAGTTTCCTGTTGTATCAGGAGCATCAATATTGGTGTGGGTCCCAACGGCACTTAAGCGTGGAAGTAAAGCGGCCCGGGCCTGATTCTTTAACTCTTCCGTTTGGGTCACAAGCGCTTCTGCTCTTTTAATTGATTCCATATTTGATTTGGCCGCTTCAAAAGATTCTTTCAGAGACAAGGCCCCATAAGAATCAGAGAGAGCAAACCAACTCAGAACAAATAGCGATAGTCTATTTTTCATTGATCATTCCCATAATTTTACTAAGTACCGCTAATCCTTTTTCAAGGTCCGACACTTCTTCTTTGGTTAATTTGACGACTTGTTTATCAATCGTTTTTTCAATATGCGATGTTACTTTTTTATGAATTTTTCGGCCCTGAGGGGTGAGCTTTAGCTGCAAACACCTACGGTCTGTGCATTGAATACGCTCAAGAAACCCGTGCTTAACCAGGGAATCAACAAGTTTAGAAACTGCCGCCATGGAAACTTGTAAGAAGTGGGCCATTTGAGTCTGACTTAAACCTTGATGAGTCAACTCTATGATACGAAACTGCTGAAGACTCGGTCCGTCTTCCTCATGTAGTGAGAGATTAGTTAGGGACCGCATCGTTCTGCCCACTTCAGGCAATACGGTTTGAAGTTTGTTGGCCAACATTTTTTTTATAAACCAGATTAATAGTTAACAAAGTTAAGAATAAAAGAGGAGGTGATTGATGTCTAGAACCAAGATTAATTTTTTATAACCGAGTGCCAGAATCAGCTTTAAGCAGCAATAGGTG
>JAEYUK010000248.1 GCA_023432655.1 Pseudomonadota bacterium
AAGCAGTGGTCACTCCAATCACGAGACCTGCTAAATTGCCTCTAATCGCTCTCGCATAACTCTGCTTTCCGTGGCGTTTTGTCGCGTGGGCAACTTCATGCCCGAGGACTGCTGCAAGGGCACCTTCAGTTTTCAAGACAGGCATAATGCCTGTGTAAACCGCCATCTTCCCCCCTGGCATACACCAGGCATTGACCTCAGGACTCTCAATTAAAACCCATTCCCAATTAAAATTTTCACCTGAGGACTTAGCAATCCTTGAGGCGACCCGGTCGAGCATGGCCGTCCATTCTTTATTCTGAGATATTTTGGCCTGTGTCTTCACTTCCTGATAGGCCTTAAGGGCCATAGCTTCAATATCTTTTTCCTCCG
This sequence comes from Pseudomonadota bacterium, assembly GCA_023432655.1. Lineage (GTDB taxonomy): Bacteria > Bdellovibrionota > Bacteriovoracia > Bacteriovoracales > Bacteriovoracaceae > Peredibacter. Next base: position 373 of record JAEYUK010000248.1, read on the forward strand.
GATCTAGGGTTGAACAACCGGAAAAGAAAGATGAAAGAGAAAAAATCGTAATGAGGAGTAAGAACTTTCTCATTTGATCAATGTTAATTAAAAAAAAGAAAAAAGCTTCTCGCTACGCTCTTACTGCGACGAATTCGCCGGAAAAAACACAAGACCTATTTAGACCAGATTGAATATGGGCATCAAGTTTAATCCTTGCTTTACCTCTACGCTCAAAAACTTTAATAAATTGAGAAAGGACTTCATTATCAGGGGCAGTGCAAATGGCGACGAGATCCTCACGGACCGGCTCTAGATATTGAGTGTGACCATCTTTAATTAAAACGTGGGCACTAAAACCTTCTAACTCCAACCGATTAAACAAGTAAGAGTAGCAGGCCAGAATCAAAATCGTAGCTAGGCTTCCACCGAAGGCCGTGTCCATATGATTACTATTAGGTTCCAAGGGAGCTGTGATAATGATCTGATCAAGGCCCGCTTCTTTGATCTCAATTCCTATGGCCCGGGCCAGGGGAATTTGATCATAAAGGTAGTCCCGAAGATCATTTGCTTTCATGAGATGAGCCGGTACATCACTATGAAATGAAGGAAGGCACCGATGACTGTACAGATATGAAAGAGCTCATGATAGCCGAAAACATCCGGGAATGGATTAGGTCGTTTGAAGGCATAGAAAATACCTCCAACGAAATAAACAAGGCAGCCAATGATAATTAAAATCATATTAGCAATTCCTAATCCCGCGTTTAATTCAGAAATATAAGGCAAAAAAAGTGCTGCTACACCGGTATACAATAAAGCCGCCAGCATCTTCGGAGCATTGACCCAAACTATCGACTTAATAATTCCAAAGGTCACGGCCACATACACAATAGTCAGAAGTTTAATTCCATTAGATTCATCAAGTGCTAATAAACAGACTGGTGTAAAGCATCCGGCAATTAAAAGATAAATGGCAGAATGATCAAAGCGCCGCATGATAGCGCGCTTTCTCACACTCCAATTAGGCCGGTGATAAACGGCACTGATCCCAAAAAGAGAAACTAAACATAAGGAGTAAATTAAGGCCGCTACAAAAGTCATAGTGGTTGAAGCTTTCGCGACCAACATGGCACAGGCACCGAGAGCAAGGAAAAAAGATTCTTGGTGGATGTGTCCACGTAATTTAGGCTTCATTTTCATGGGAAAATAGTAGAAAAAAAGACCTGAATTTGGCCAATACTTTCTCTCTTTAATAGGCCAGAAGTAGGCCTACACGATATTCCGTGCGGCTCTTATCATAGTTCCGCAAATGCTCGGAATAACCTTCAAATCGTTGTAAATACAAAGACGGATTAAATTCACTCCAGCCTAAATTGTAAACAAGCCCAACTTGGTAACTACCTTTATCAAAATCATAGCCCTTTTTCCCGGCATTTAATCGGATTTCCAGATCTAGATGATTATCCTCAATCAATATGAGGTCACTCACAAAAAAACCTAGAGAATAGTAGCCAAGGTGATCTACAACATCCTTATTCGTTTCATCCTCGTTATAAATATAGTAGGCCATAATTTGAATCCCGACGTAGTTGCGCTCGACTTTGGCCCCAAAACTGTGCCTAAGAAAAACGCGGTCCAATGAGCGGGACTCACTGGCCTCTTTACCATTTGAAGTATGTATATAACCCATGTCTAAATTAAAAAAGCTATCCCCCCACCCTTCGTAAAGGCGGTAGAAGACTTCAGGATTATAATTAATTTCTCTAAAAGGTTTGGACTCATCATAAATATTCCAAAACATCATCTGGGTATAAGCAAAATAGATATTCCAATGCTTGGCCAGTCGGTATTTAAAACTAAACTGAAGCTTTAAATCATCATCTCCGCCAACGAAATAATTACTGTTGTAATAGCTGAAATTCGTTTTGGATTCCGTCCCGAAAATGACGGCAGCACTTTGGCCAACATCTCGGGCCCAGAGCTGATGAGAAAAAATACTAAGAAAGAGAATGAGGACTGATATTCGCATGGGTTCCTGTTTTTTACGGTATAAGGATAGTTGATCCCATTGAATTTCGATTGGCAATGTATTCATGTGCCAGTGATGCTTCCTCTAACTTGAACTTTCTATCAACCGCGATATGAATTTTTTTCTCTGAAATTAAATTAAAAACTTCAGAAGCTCCTTCCTGAAGTTTTTCTGGTGTGTCCATATATGTTGCAAGAATAGGACGGGTGACATAAAGCGACCCTTTCTGACTTAATATCCCCAAATCAACATTTGTCACAGGCCCCGAAGCATTCCCAAAACTAACAAGAAGTCCGCGAGGAGCAAGCGAATCAAGTGACATTTCCCAGGTGGACTTCCCCACACCATCATAGACCACCGGAACTTTTTTCCCGGAAGTAAATTCAACGACTCGCTCTGGAACATTTTCTATAGAGTAATTAATAATCTCACTGGCGCCATTATTTTTAGCAAGGTGTGCTTTCTCTGGAGTGCTTACTGTCCCGATAAGTTTAACACCTAAATGCTTTGCCCACTGACAGGCAATTAAACCCACTCCACCAGCTGCCGCATGAAAGAGGATTGTCTGTCCTTTTTTTAGCGGATAAGTCTCATGAAAAAGATAATAAACCGTTAATCCTTTTAAGAGTCCCCCGGCCGCTTCCTCCATCGTCACTCCTGGAGGAATTTTAACTAAGTACCTTGCCGGTATGTTTCTTCTAACAGAATAAGACCCCAAGGGACCTTGAGCATAGGCCACTCGATCCCCAACTTTAAACTCAGAAACATTGCTTCCAACTTTTACAACTTTCCCAGCAGCTTCGGTGCCAAGACCAGAGGGTAATGTCGTCTTATAAAGTCCAGAACGAAAATAAGTTTCAACAAAATTAACACCGATCGCTTCATGCTTAATCATGACTTCATCTGAACTAGGATCGCCTAGCTCTTCGCTTACCAGTCTTAAAACCTCGGGGCCTCCGTGACTGGTAAAAATGATCTTTTGATTCGGTGTCATAATGATTTCCTTTTATGATCTTTATTTTCGGTTAACAAACTTTTGCTGGCAAGCTTTGGTCAGCGCGCCAGAATCAATTTAATCAGCTTGCTGTGTTCCTTTTTCTTAAAGAAATCTTCGGCCTCATTCTCAATGATAAAAATTAAACTAAGGGATAATTTTCATGGAGGAAAGTAATGAAAAAATTCTTATTATCAATCCCCCTCATGCTGAGTTTTGAACTTCGCTCCGAAGTATTAGTCGATTCTGTTCATTCATTCTCAGAAGGAAGGCCAGAAGAAGAACATCTCTTACATCTAAATAGCGGTCGGGTTGTTTTCGTCGATCAAAGCTACACTTCAGAGGATTTTACACCGGGAGAGACGGTTGAAATCGAAATTAATAATAAGAACCGCCTCGAAGCGGCGACTCTCCTGGACAGTCCACCGCAAAATTTTTCCGGTGAATTTGTAGAAAAAAGAAATGCGCAGGACAAGGCCACCGTCCTTCCAAGTTTATCTCGAGCGAGGAGCATATTTTACGGGATGAATCGGAGCTATAAAAGTAACACTGAATGTACCGACCGGGCCCATGTCTGGGCCTATGAAGAGTGGCGAAAGCATGGTCTGGTATCACAGAAAATGTTTATGTTTTTCACCAACACTTATATCAGACGATACAACTATCATTGGTGGTTCCACGTAACTCCTTATGTGTTAGTTGGTTCAGGCAGTACTGAATACATGATGGATCGTCGCTACACGAGTGGCCCAAGGCTCAGAAAGACCTGGTCAGACATTTTCATCCGTTCAAAAAGAAGTTGTCCCGTCACCACCTACGCCCACTATCGAAGAAATAAGAACGGTGTTGAACACTGCTTCCATGTGAAAAGCAATATGTACAACCGTCTGCCATATCATGTGAGGATGCAGGAAGATTACGGAAGAGTACAAACCAGGTTCAGCACCAGTGAAGTGAATTTCTCCTATCGGGCCTTTACTCGAAGAGGGCTTCGTCAGTAAGTAGTGCTCTGATTCTGATGGTGCCCGGATTCTTTATGATGGCGGTGAAAAATCTTCTTCATATTTCCGGGCATCCTTCCCTGTTTTACCAGGGTAGTAAGAATCGCAGCGATGGCAAAGAATCCCCAAAATATCATGATAAATGTGAGAATGGGGTAACCCAGATCAGCGGTTGACATATAGACCTCCTGATAGGGCCATTCTAACGCTCCTGTCAGGAGAAGGAAATTAACGAACTAAATGAGATTTTTCTTTAAAGCTTCCGTAAAGCCAGTGGCCTCAATATTTGAAAGGTGAGCGGCAGGAAGAATGATAACTTGAGCATTGGTAAGTGCTTCTCGCATTTTTTTTGCCTCATTCACTGTCGTCACGAGATCATGTTCTCCGGCAATGATAAGAACTTTGGCTTGAATTTGAGGCAAAAGAGACCATAGATCAGTCTTTTTTAAAACTTCACAGCAATTGATGTATGACTGAGGAGGAGTGCTATTAAAGGCGACTAAAGATTTTTGCACGACTTCAGGATTTCTCCTGGTGAATTCTTCAGTAAACCATCGGGGGGGAGAAGCTTGAGCAACAGGCGCAAGACCTTCGCGCTTTACTAATTGGATTCGTGACTCCCATATGTCGGCGGTTGCAATCTTGGGAGAAGTATTAGCGAGAGTGAAACTTAAGAATCTCTCCGGACGATGGGCCGCTAACCACATTCCGATAAGTCCCCCTAAAGAGATGCCGCAATAATGAACTTTTTCAATTTTTAGTTCATCCAAAAGTGTGACAACCTGTTCACCTAGGTCTTCAATGGAGTTCACTTTCAAACCGTCAGTATTATAACGAAGAAGACGAAAGGAAGACTTTAATTCTTCAATCTGTCTGTCCCACATGGAGTAGTCTGTTCCAAGTGAATTAGAAAATAATAAAACAGGCCTATTTTCATCTCCGTCAAAACGGTAATCAATTCCTCGAGAACTTTTCATGACACTCGCTCCATTAAGATAGCAGATCCTTGACCAACCCCCACGCACATTGTCGCCACGGCATAACGGCCCTGTCTGCGTCTTAATTCCAGTGCCGCATGAAGAGTGATCCGTGCTCCACTGGCCCCTAAGGGATGTCCTAAAGCAATCGCCCCACCATTGGCATTGATGAATTCCCCATCTTCAGGAAGTCCTAAACTTCTTAATACAGCAAGGGATTGAGAGGCAAAGGCTTCATTTAGCTCCCAGACATTAATATCTGAAATTTTTAGTTTATGCTGAAGAAGAAGTTTATGAACAGCGGGAACGGGACCAATTCCCATAATATTAGGTCTTACACCTGCGGCCGCTGAGCCAAGAATTCTAACTATCGGTCTCAGGTTATATTTTTTTACCATGCTTTCTGAGGCGAGAAGGACGCCTACGGAACCATCATTAATACCTGAAGAATTTCCCGCAGTGAGAGTGCCTCCTGGTTCTACGATACTTTTAAGTTTTGAAAGCGCTTCCAAACTTGAAGACCGCGGATGTTCATCCTTATCAAATACACTACCATTGATTTTCACAGGACAAATTTCTTCTTTAAAAACTCCTTTTTCATAGGCACGAGCATAACGTTCCTGACTTCGCAGAGAAAATTTATCCTGATCTATTCTGGAGACGTTAAACTCCTTAGCGACCCTCTCGCCAGTTTCTGGCATCGTATCCACACCATACTTTTCTTTCATTAGTGGATTAATAAATCTCCATCCCATGGTAGTGTCTTCAAGTTTTTGATTTCTCCCGAAAGATGTTTCGGATTTTCCCAGAACATAAGGGGAGCGAGTCATGTTCTCCACTCCTCCGGCCAGAATCATTTCTCCTTCTCCAAGCCGAATCGAGCGGGCCCCCATAGCAATGGCTTCCAGGCCAGAAGCGCAAAGCCGATTAACAGTTATACCCGGCACACTTTCTGGAAGGGCTGCCAAAAGGAGCGCCATACGGGCCACATTACGATTATCTTCTCCTGACTGATTGGCACAACCGAGGAGAACTTCATCAATATCTGAGAAATCAATCTGTGGATTTCTTTTCATGAGTTCACTTAAAGGTAATGCCGCAAGATCATCTGTCCGAATCTGGGAAAGAGATCCTCCGTACCTTCCGAAAGGAGTACGAACGCCATCACATAGGTACGCATAATTTTCGGCCATACTAGTCCCCTGTTACCACCGTTCCATGTTTTTTTGCCGTTGAGCTGTTGAGATTTCTCAAAACTTCTAATTCATTGGCCGTTGGTACGTCCGTGTTTTTTAAAACCGGCGCTACTTTTAATTCCCATCCAGTGGCCTTTTTAACGTCTTCCACATCCACTCCGGGATGGATGTGAGTTAAAACTAATTCTCTTGTCACTGGATCCGGCTCAAGGATTCCCATGTCAGTAATCACACGAGTAGGTCCCTTTCCCCTGGCCCCTGCTTTTTCCCGGGAAACTCCTCCCGACAAATGCCCGGCCGAGGTCAAGAAATCTAATTTATTAACAAATGTTCTGAGACTTTGCTTTAAT
>JAEYUK010000259.1 GCA_023432655.1 Pseudomonadota bacterium
AGCGTATTTGACTCATCAATCATAAACCCATCAGGAATAAAGAGCTTCTTACGATGAACCATCGTTTCGGCCACAAAGATACCACGATCCGTGAGATGGTCACGAACGAGCTGGTAATAACTCGTGCGATCGGGATCCGCAGTCAGGCAGTGCAAAAGATGAGAGTCCACTATCAGGTCATATTTTTGCGGAAGGGACAAATCCGGATGAGTCACGTCTCCCACAATCGTTTTAACTTCAAGGCCTGCCAGTGAAAAAACTTTCTCGGCCTGCTCCAGCGCAGAGGGTGAGAAATCCACCACTGTCACTTGGGCCCCAAGTTTGGCCAATAGGAGGGCGACACCCCCTCTCCCCGCTCCTGTTTCCAGAACAGTCAGATCATTCCAGTCAACTTCTGACAAGAACCGATTTTTTGATTCGATGGCAAAATTATAAAGTCCCTTGGAGTAAGTAGTGACTTCAGAAAGAAGTTCCTCAGGGGAACGACTTTTTTCGGATTGATAGGACTCTTCGTAGTACGGCTGTAAACTCATTAAAAAAAGTGTAAGATGTTTATCTATGACAAAGCAACACTTTTACTTAATTCGCGGCTTGATTCGAGAAAAAGGCCATTGGGGAAATTTCCACGAATATCTAAAGAATGATTTTCCTGAATCCCTTATCACAGCTCTGGATATTCCCGGTGCTGGTGAATATTTTAAATCATCATCGCCTCTGACTATTGGTAAAATGGTTGAACTCATGAGGCAGGATTACCTGAAGTCACGGATCCCTGGAGAAAAATCCTACCTCGTTTCCATTTCACTGGGAGGAATGATTAGTGTGGAATGGATGAAACGTTATCCGCATGACTTCATGAATGCGACACTGATCAATACCAGTATGGGAGGAATTTCCCCAATTCATCACCGATTAAGACCTCAGGCCCTGGTGCACTTATTAAAAATACCCTGCTTAAAAGGAAGACAAAAAGAAGCTTCTATCATCGATCTTATTTGTAATAATAAATCATTCTATGATGAGACACTTAATCTTTGGGATGAGATACAAAAATCCAGACCAGTATCTTTGTCCAATGCTTTAAGGCAACTCTACGCCGCCGCCACTTACCTTCCGGGAAACTTTGTCCCGCCAATACCAGTTCAACTTCTCGCTGGAACCGATGATCGGATGGTAAATGTTAACTGCTCCCGAAGCATAGCGGCCCGTTGGGGAGTTCCCTTAAGTGAACACCCTACTGCCGGTCATGACCTGACAGTGGATGATTCACCGTGGGTGAGTTCAAAGATTAAGGAATTTATTGCACCTTAAGTTCTAATTCCAGGGCTTCCCGAGTAAAGACTCTTCTTACGGGATTAATCTTCTGACCATTATTATCCCGAACCTGATACACAAGTTGGTTATCTTTCTTTTCTAGTTTTACTTCAAAAGGTGGATTTTCTCCGTTTTGAAGAACCAGAATAATTTCACCAATCTTTTCAAGTTTTTCCAATTGGTCTTTCGGAATGCTCTTTTCAATTTGACTTAAATTAAGAGCACCTGGATTTGACTGAAGTAGCCTGTACTGCTCGTCGCTCACTGGTAGAGTTATAGCATTGGGAGCGAGCTGACCTCCCTTAGCACTTGAATCGATGGTGATCGATCCATCAGCATGACGGCGTAAATTAACAAGTTTCGCTTGTTCTCGATCAAGGGAATCAGAGGAGGTTGAAGAAACTGCCCCTGAACTAGATGATGATCTTTGCACACTGGCCGAAGCACCTCCACCGTTACCACCGGTGTTGAATTGAGACTCTTTCACACTGGCAGGGCCCCTAAAAGTATCTTCAGCAAGATTTCCCCCATGAGAACCCATTGTAGTAAATCCCGAAGCAGATCGTACTTTTACCTTTTCCTGGAAGTCCTCTTCGCTTTGTTTGGGAGCAGTTGGATTATTCTGTGCCACTTGCGCCAGCTGAGTTGTTTGTTGGTTCGAAATGGCATTATTAAGAATCTTATACTGATCATCAGTTAATTTACGTTGCTGCTCCAAAAGAGTTTCAAGGGCCGCAATTTTAGCTTTTAGCCCTGCCTCAGAATCTTGACCAGCAGTACTTGAAGATTCATTACTACGTTTAAACTCATTTAATTCTTCTCTCCACTGTCCAAGAAGCTCTTCTTTAGTGCTCCTAGGTAATTTATCAACTTTTTCTCTATCAGCTTCAGTAATCTCCTGAGGTCTGATTAAATTTGAATAATTAGTGAAATCCTCACTATAGGAATTTGAGTTTGTAGTTGGCGAACTATTCAGTTTTGCCGTTTCAACCACATTGGTGAGATTTGACAACATTCCAGCGCCTTCAAACTTATCCTCTTTATCACCAGTTGACGGCATCGCCACACTTCCACCAAAACTTTCGAGGTCGCTGACGAATCTTTCTAAACCTTTTACGTCTCGGATAATTCCAGCATCGCTGTTGGCAATTTCTTTGGCATCTCTTACAGTCCTGTTGCTGGTAGGACGGGATTTAATAAGTCGTATGGCATTGTTTACCATATCGATATCAGCAGTAGTAGCTCCGCCGGCCACGACAGCTTCCCCGTGATCTTCTTCAAAGACTTTACGGAGGGCCATAATGTTGTCATACGATCTGTTTTTACATCGACTATCACCACTATTGGCCTTACAAAATGAATCCCGAAAACTATTAAAACTTATGTTCTGTTTGCCATCCTTTCCTTTACGAGGAATGGAGCAGAAGGCATCATTAAAAGATTTAAAATCTTGGTTTTTATCTATGTCGGGTTCGAAATAGTTTTTATAGGTAATGCTCTTCACTTTTTCTTCGCCGTTTGGAAGGATCTCATTCCTATGCATTTTTCTTGCAAGTTGCAGCTGTGCTTTTTTTACAACCGGACAGTACACTGCATAAGTCTGAACACAACGATCATCAGTTGAACGGGAACTGTATGAACTTTCCACCGCCCGACACTCTCCGGGATTGATAAAATTATTAGCTTTTGTCTCAGGGTCCACACTTATAACTTCGTTAAAAACAAAGTTTTCCAGATCGGCCTGATTTAGAGGCACTTTTTCTTGAGGAATAGGATTATCAATAAACTCATCAATTAAATGGAAGGTCGACTTTTCTGCCTGAACTTTAGTGAGAAGTGCAACATCCTGATCATTGAAGAAATTCTTCATGTCTTCGTCGAAGGACTTCACGTTTTTAAGTACGTCCTCCTGGCATGATGATCTCTGTTCATTAACGCAAGAAGGATTGGCAGGAGTGAAATGTCTTTTTACCAGATCAAAAAGAGATCTCTTTTTCTGATCAAGTACATTCCTGGATGTTTTTTCCAGAATATCTTTCATTTCTTTTGATAAAGTTTTTGTCTTTCTGGCGTACTCATCAAAATCATGATTTGCGGCCATTAAAGTTTTGAGCATTGGGTTTCGGTGGAGAAACCGTAATTTCTCCCGGATTTCTTCCATCTCCCGCTTACTTTGTTCTGTGTAAGGGATGGTGTCTCTCTTAACTTTTAACTCTCTCTCGAGTGCAATGTAATCCCATTTCTTAGGTTCAAACGACTTCTCACTCATTAAACTCTTATAAAAAACACTGCTGTCAGGAAACTGCTTGTAGGAGAAATACTCTTTGGCCGAAACACATTGACCAGGCTTGAACTCACTTTCCGAAAGTAAGGCCACACTTTTGTTTTCAATGCTAATATTACCAATCTCTTTTTTTAATTGTTCTTCAAGTTTGGCGTCAGCTTTCTTATTCGAATTAGGATTTGAACCTCTTAGATTCATCGCCAAATTTGCTGCCTCACCACTTCTGTCGATCAAATAATTTTGAGCATCACCACCCGACTGGAAAATTTGACTAACAAATGGAGTACCATACTTAAGTGTCGGGTCTTTTGATCTATCCTTCACGGGATTGGCGGGGTCATGATAGAGCATGTGGGCCTGAAACATCATCCCATCCTGAAGGGCAGAAGCTTTCGCTGCCATATCCATCATTTTTTTCTTAATATCATTTTTCATCATGGCATCAGTGCGGGCACCATGATCTCTGCCTTTTTCATAGTCCATGATTCTGGTGACGCCTTCATTTTTTGCGTCGTAAAGGCATTGGCAAACGTCCTGATCCATTTGAAAGAGTTGATCCTGCGACAAGACACTCTTATCAATCGTAGAGGGTTTCTTAGCAAAGCATTTATCAACTTCCCCAACAACGTCTGTGAAATTTTGAAATAGGTCATATTTGGGTAGACAGTCTTCTGAAATCTGGGTCCCTGATAAAAAGCCATCATTGTAGGCCAGCTTTCCATTTCTTAAATACTCTTCCAGCGAATAAGGTGTTTGCTGTTTCATTTCAATCTGTTTCGTCTGGCTATTGTATTGAAGTTTACCAACAGCTATTCCTAGTCCAAGGGCCGACGGGATATTTGTTCTGATTCCAGGATTACCAGTTATGATGATCTCATCTTCTTCTTGTGGTTTATAGGCCAATGGTCTAATGCTTCCGTTAAGCTCGGCCAGAACATTCACTTCAGGCTCAACTGAACTGGACGCATTCTCCTCGGCCCAAACTGAATGAGACAACAAGGTTACCGCAATATAAAAAATCATCCTAGAAGCCGAATCTTTCGCCATATTAATCACCTACTTCAATAACCTCTTCGTCAATCTAAAGAAATTCTTGACTATAGTAGCGACAAACTGTTGAAACTTAGAGCTTAAGCGGTATTACAAGGATTTAGAGGAAAAGGAGTGGCAAAGAAAAATGGCAGCGGGAGAGGTAAACTCCCCCGCGTTCGGGATAATTGGAAAAATCACTGAACTTTTAACTCAAGTTCAAGTGCCTGACGAGTGTAAACACGCTGGACAGGATTCACTTTATTACCTTGAGGGTCCTGAAGTTGATACACAAGTTTGTTATCTTTCTTTTCAACTTTAACTTCAAACGGCGGATTCTCACCATTTTGAAGGACCAGAATAATTTGACCCGATTTTTCAAGCTCAGCAAGTTGTTCTTTAGGAATACTCTTTTCAATTTGACTTAAACTGAGAGCACTCGGGTTAGATTGAAGCAAACGGTACTGCTCATCTGATACAGGAACGGTAATAGCGTTCGGAGCGACCTGACCACCTTTGGCCGCAGATTCAATTGTAATTGATCCGTCAGGAAAGCGACGAAGGTTAACAAGCTTGGCCTCTTCCCTTGCTACAGAATCGGCAGAAGCTCTGGCACCAGAGGAAGTAGAAGCTCTCTGAGCAGAGGCTGATCCGATATTACTACTCGAGTTTCCTTGATTATCTTTAATACTAGCAGGACTTCTCGCCGAATCATCAGAAAGAGTCCCACTCGCCAGAGCGGTTGTCGTAAAACCTGAAGATGATCTAACTCTAACCTTTTCCATCGTTTCTTTCTCTGTATTTTGTGCTGTTGTTGAAGCTACCGCTTTGGGTGCTTCAATAGCTTGGCGATTGGATATGGCAGTATTTAGGAGTTTGTACTGATCGGCGGTTAACTTTTGCTGCTGAGTAAGAAGAGTCTCCAGGGCTTCAATTTTGGCCTTTAATTGAGCTTCTCCACTTACATCATAGTTTGAACTCTCTCTATTTTCACGTTTAAACTCTGAAAGTTCATCCCTCCATTGGCCCAAAATCTCTTCTTTCTGAGTTGTAGAAAGACTTTCAATTTTAGTTTCTTCCACGGCAGCTTGTGTAAAAGAGGCCATATTTGAGTAAGCTGAAATATCATCATAAGAATTAAACGTAGAGGTACTCGGTTTTAGATTGGTTTCCGAGACAACGTTAGCAAGGTTATTAAACATCCCTGCCTCTTCATACTTTTGCTTATCATCAGCAGAGGCGAAATCAGTTCCGTTGAAATCATTGAAGAATTGTTCCAGTGTGCTAGGAAACTCCACATTACGCTCGTTAGCTGCCGCATTAGCAACATTATGTGAAGTATCCTGAATTCCCATATTCCATGTATCAAACAACTCTTGCGCCGCTACTGAAGCACGACCGCTTTCAGTTCCTTCATTTCTATTTAGCATATAGTTCTGACGGTACATTTCTCTTAATTTTGCGATATTATCAAAAGAAGATTTGCTGCAAGCTGCATCGCCACGATTTTTCAGACAATAATCTTCTTTAAATTCAGTAAAACTTTTCTTCCCAGAACCATCTTTCGCGGTTCGGGGAGTGTTACAGAATTCTTCATTAAATTTTCTTAGCTCATGGTTTTGCTCAATGTCTGGGCTAAAAAAGCTTTGAGTATCCTTTGTAAGTTGTTTTGCGAGGTAACGGTTGTCCACAATACCTTTAGCAGCATTTTCTTTAGCGATGGCCATGGTTGAACAATATAGGCCATAAGCATCAATACAGCTTACGAGGTCGAAATTATAACCTTCACTCGCCGGATTACGATTGTGACAGGTGGCCGGATTAAAATTTGTATTATCTAGTACGTATTTCTCGATAGCTTCCTGGGTATAAGGAACAATTTCATCCGCAACTGATAATGGATCCGACTTAAACTTTTCGATTTCATTGAACATGGATCGTTTGGCCTGTGCATTTGTAAAGAGACCAACTTTCTCATCTCTAAAAAAGTTATCACTTAAAGCTTTAAATCTTGCATAACTCTCTTTTGCGACAGCTGCTTTACAGCCACTGGGTTTCTGACCACAACTCTTATCCGAAGGAGTCAAATTAGCTTTAATAATTTTAAATAACTCAGCCTTTTTATCTTTAATAAACTTACTAGGTGTTGAGGTGAATTTTTTCTTCGTCTCTGCACTGTCACCTGATAAGTCTTTCATGTAATCTTCATAATCATCACTGGCCGCAAAGAAGTGTTTAATAAATGGATTTCGGTTAAGATAAGTCATTCGTCTCTGGAGGCCCGCTATAGCTTGCGCATTCTTGTTTTTATCCTTGGTCAGTTCAATCAACTTTTCCTCTAAGACATCATAGTTCCAGTTTCTTTCATCAAATTTTTCATCGGCCAGGGCCAGATAGAATTCGTTATCAGAGGGGAGCTGGTTTTTCGCAAGAAATTCCTTCGGCCCAATACACTGACCTTCCTTAAACTCAGGCTGTGAAATAAGAGCAATGTTAGGCGGATCAATTTTTGTTCTTTGTAAGGCCTGATCAATACTTTTTTGTAATTCAGCATTGGCCTCTTTCTTAACTCCTGCAACTGAGGAAAAGTGGTCTCCTAAAAATGTTTGTCTACCATGCTGTATTTTACTGGCATCTACTAAATGGCTACTTAATCCATTCACTAATTGACGGGCCGGACCTTCATTAAAGCTCGAAGTCACAAAGCCACCACTATAAAAAGCTACAACTTTATTTATTTCTTCTGGATTTTCAGTAGTGGGTCTTCTGGAATCTCTGAACAGGAGATCCGCCTGAAAGAGCATACTATCTCTTAATGATTCAATGGAGCCTTTTAACGATTTTAAATTCTTATTGATACTTTCTTCAATTTTCTTATTACCCGCAAGCAACTGATCCTTATGAGTAAGATTCATTCTCTCGACAATTTTAGAGTTGTTATCCGTTTTAAGACAATTACAGACTTGTTCATCACCTTTAAGTAAAAGCTCTTCTGAGACCAAAAAGCCTTCATCCTTACCTTGAGTTCTACTCAATTTGGCATCAAAACATTCACCTGTTTTTAAAATAGTTTCCAAGTCGCCATATTTATCATCTTTTCCGCAAAAGAAAGGGTTATCAAACTGAAGGCGGAAAAAATCAGGAGAAACAACAGTAGGCATTTCTTCGATTTTTGTGTTTAGGCCAAAAATTGGCTCAGTAGTTTGGAGTCTTACAACACTGTCATTTACTACTATCTCGTCCCCTTTCGGAGCATTAGCAACCGGCTGGGCCAGGATCACTCCCGGAGTCACTAAAAGTGCGACAAATAACAAAGACTCAAATTTAATTTTTTTCATAGTTGTACCTTTCCAATACACTTTATCGTCCTTATTTTGACGGCGATTGATTGTTCCGGGCCGAAACTATTGAAAGTTTTGGATTGCATCCGAAAGTACCTGTTTGTTCGAAAGGACAGTGCCTATGAAAGATGGCAATCTTAAGAGATTTTGCTAATATCTTAAGGTATGAAAAAGATAAATTCCCTCCCCCCTGGCCACTCTCTGATAGAGACTGCAGATGGTTCCTACACTCTTTTTTCTGAAACTTTTCAGGAGGCCTGTCATTCAACGTCAGGTGCCCATGATGAAACGGTTCTTCATTACATTGAAGGAACCCAAGTTCAGACTAAAATCCATCTCAATGAACCACTTATCATTTTGGAAGTGGGCTTTGGCCTAGGGGTGGGTTTTCTGACCACTCTAGAAAAATTAGGCACTGACAGACACTGGCATTTCATCTCGCTAGAACTTGATAAGAATCTTTTAGAGTGGTTTAAAACAGAACATCAAGACCACGAATTCCTAAAAGATCTAAAGTGGATTAATGAATATATACTTGAGGCCAAAATTGATAAGATCACCCTCACAATACTTAACGGGGACGCTCGTAAGACTCTTCCACTGTACTTAAAACAAAATGCTCTTAAATGGCACGCCATCTACCAGGATGCATTC
>JAEYUK010000317.1 GCA_023432655.1 Pseudomonadota bacterium
GCATTAAAGAGACCATTTTATTGGCCGGAAACAACAGGCCATGGTACCTATTTCCTCTCAAAACTTTAGTAATAGTAATACGTCACAAGATGGAGTTCATATGAAGGTTGTGAAACACTATGATATCAAAAAAACAGACAAAGCTACTTTAAAGAAGTGGTTACATCTGATGATTCTTGGCCGCATGATCGACGAGCGCGCCCCTAACTATTTGAAGCAGGCCCTGGGTTGGTCATACCATGCTCCTTATGCTGGTCACGACGCTATCCAATTAGCGATCGGTCAGGTCTATGATCGCAATGTGGATCACATGTTTCCATACTACAGAGACATGCTAACTGCTTTATCTGCCGGAATTACCACGGAAGAAATTCTTCTCAATGGTATTTCTAAAGCGACTGATATCGCCTCTGGTGGACGTCATATGTCTAACCACTTCGCCAAGCCTGAGTGGAACATTCATAACGTTTCATCTTGTACTGGTAACCACACTCTGCACGCAGCAGGTGTTGGCCGTGCCATGAAAAGATACAAGCACCCTGGTGTCGTTATTTCTTCTCAAGGCGAATCTTCTGTTTCGGAAGGTTACGTCTATGAAGCGATTAATGGAGCTAGTAATGAAAAGCTTCCTGTTATTTTTGTTTTCCAGGATAACGGCTACGGTATCTCTGTTCCTAAGAGAGATCAGACAGCGAACGAGTTTGTTTGTGATAACTTCACAGGATTTAAAAATCTTCAAATCGTAAAATGCGATGGTAAAGACGTTTTTGATTCTATGAACACTATGAGAGCTGCTCGTGAGCACGCTCTTAAAAATTCCGAGCCAGTGATCGTTCATGCGATGTGTGTTCGCATCGGTAACCACTCCAACTCTGATAACCACGAATGGTACCGTGACGAAGAGGAACGTGCAGAAGCGAAGGCACAAGATCCTCTACCGCGCTTCAAGAACGAGCTCTTAAAAGCTAAAATCTTTACGCAAAAAGAAATTGATGCCCTTGAAGCTGAAGCAAAAGCTGAGCTTCTTGAAGCTCACGCAAAAGCAGTTAAAGCTCCAAATCCAACTCCTGAGTCCATTTTTGATTACGTCATCCCTGAAGCCTATGTGCCTCAGAAATATGTTGATGGTACTCATAATGATACTTCTGAGCCGAAGAAATTCATTGATGCTCTTAACGGCACACTGAAAGCAGAATTCCGTCATAACCCTCACACCTATATTTGGGGTCAGGATATGGCGAACAAGGAAAAGGGCGGTATTTTCAACGTTTCAAAAGGTATGCAACAGGAATTCGGTATAGAGCGCGTTTTCAACGGCCCAATCGCTGAAGACTACATCCTTGGAACGGCCAACGGTATGTCTCGCTTCGATCAGGAAAAAATCCGTATCGTCGTTGAAGGTGCCGAGTTCGCCGATTACTTCTGGCCTGCGATGGAGCAACTAGTTGAGACATCTCACGATTACTGGAGAAGTAATGGTAAGTTCTCTCCAAACATCGTTATCCGTCTGGCTTCTGGTGGTTACATCGGTGGTGGACTTTATCACTCTCAAACTATTGAAGGCTGTTTAACAACTTTCCCTGGTATCCGTGTGGTTTATCCGTCTTTTGCTGACGATGCTGCTGGTCTTTTGAGAACAGCTATGCGTTCAAAAGGAACGACTGTATTCATGGAGCCAAAAACTCTTTATAACGCTAAACAAGCGATGACTCCGATCCCTGATGATTTCGAAGTTCCGTTTGGTAAAGCTCGCGTAAGAAGAGAAGGTAAAGATCTTTCCATCATTACTTATGGAAATACTGTTCACTTCTCTTTAGAGGCCGCTGAAGTACTTGCTAAAGAAGGTTACGAAGTGGAGGTCTTGGATCTTCGTTCTCTTAACCCTCTTGATATCGATTCAATCGTGGCGACTGTGAAGAAAACTCACCGTGCTCTGGTTGTTCATGAAGATAAAGTTTTTGGTGGTTTTGGTGGAGAACTTGTTGGTCAAATCAATGAGCACGCTTTTGAGTATCTTGATGCTCCAGTTAAGCGTGTAGGATCAACTTTCACTCCAGTAGGTTTTAACCGTATTCTTGAACGTGCTGTTCTTCCGGACATGAAACGCGTTCTGGACGCCGCTAGAAGCCTTCTTCAGTATTAATTAATGAAGGGCCCTTAGGGGCCCTTTTTTTTTAACTACTTACAACCCTATAAATTTTTTACACTGCTTTGCGTAAGCGTGAGTCTTTGTCTATAGTGCCTCGACTTACCATAAGGAGCGGTTCATGAAAAAATTCATCATCGCAAGTCTCATGCTTGCTTCCCTTAATGCTTTCTCTCAATCCTACATTATCCTCAGTAACGGGATTACTCTTACTACTGATAAGTCTGGTTTCATCTATGATTTTGGTCATTTCAGAATTCCTTATAAGATCACCGTGAACGGTGGAAACTTTTTCGTTGCTGATGAAAAGCTTTCAACAGTAGATGCAAAAGGAATGCTTTATCTGAAAGATGTGGAAGTGAAGAAGATTAACGGCAAAGGACTTAATTATCTAATCACGAATAAGAACCATCTTTTAACTGTTGATGAGGATGGTTTTGTTTATGAGTATGATGATAGTAGCCTGTTTAAAAAGGCCCTGAATTTTGGCGGAAACTTCTTCACTGTTAAAGGTGAAAAAAAGGCAACGGATCTTTATACAGTAACATCGAAAGGGAACTACTTTAAGATGACCATCCCTGGACTTAATCCTGCGGACATTGTGAAGTTTGGTGGAACATTCTTTCAGACTAAACAGGGTATGGTTTATACAGTATCAAAAGATGGTTTTGTTTTTCCAAAGACAGACTCAGAAGTAGGTGAACTTAAGAAGATGGGTGGCAATTACTTCATCGATTCAAAAAACTTTCTCTATACCGTTTCTGAAGAGGGTCTATTGGTTCTACCTGTTCTGCCTGCGAATATTGTCGTGGCGGATCTGGTGAAGCTAGGATCAAACTATATGCTTGATTCTCAAGGTAAGATCTTTGTCGTTGATCAAAACGGCATGATGTTCGAAAGAACACCGGATCACGATTTAACTAAAAGTAAAATTATTGCAAAATAAAACGAGAGGGGCCTTAGGGCCCCTCTTTCTTTCGCATCGCCTTTCATTTTTCTCTTAAGGAAACAGTGGTTCATTCCAACTGTTAACTCTTCTAGGTTAATTTCCATTCAGTTCGTGGCTAAGAAAAAAATACTTGAGTATAGTCCCACTGCTTTATTAAAAACCTAAGGAGAAGGGAATGAAAAGTTTCTTGTTGGCCACACTCGCAACTCTGTCGCTCAATGCTTTTTCTCAATCTTACATAATCATGGATAACGGAATCACCGTGACGACCGATAATTCGGGCTTCGCTTATGATTTTGGTCATTATGCTTTTCCGCAAAAAGTAACATTTAAAGGAGGGCAGTATTTCGTGGAAGAAGGCGGGATTCTGGCCACTATCGATGAGAATGGATTGTTGTTTCGAAAATATGAACTCATTCCGGAGAAGATAAAAGGCAAAGGTATTAATTACTTTCTTTCCGAGGAAGGATTTTTGTACACCATTGATCGCCGCGGTTATGTCAAAGTAACGGAGAGTGCTCACTATCAAAATGCTCAGAACTTCGGTGGAAAATTCTTTACGGTTCAGAGAGAAGCCGGAAGTCCGGAACTTGATCTCTACGTCATCAAGTCTGACGGGATCGTTGAGAAAACAGAAGATCTTAAAGTTAACATGAAGGATGTCATTTCCTACGGAGGAAATTACTTTATGAGTAATCGAGGAACAGTTTTCACTGTAGCTGCTGATGGAGCAGTCATTCCTCGAGACGATATGCGGGTGGGGATTATCACTAAAAAAGGTGGAAACTTCTTCGTAGATTCATCAGGTTTTTTCTTCTCGGTTGCTGAGTCCGGTGAACTTCAAATGCCGGCATTGCCTGTAAATTTAAGAGTGAGCTCCATTTTAAAAATGGGCTCTAATTATTTTCTGGATCAGGCAGGAAGACTTTATGTGGTCGATAAAAAAGGCCAGGTTTGGGAAAGAGAGATGCGTGATCACGATTTCCGAAATGCGAGAATTATTTCTTTATAAGAGATCACCGGAACTCCTTCGGGAGTTCCGGTTTGTCCCTAAAACTGCTTTAAATTGGATGAAATAGATTTAAATTCAGACTTAATTGATGGAAAAAGATTTAGCTCATCAATCATTAAGACGCTATTTTCAGAATTTAGATTAGAAGCAAATAATGAAAGGAAACTTTGTACTTCATTCGTTTTAACTTCGCTTAGAATCAGAACATAGAGGGGATTATTGAAGTTTTGCCCGATGATCACCCGGCTCGAAGCCTGTGGTACTTTCTGAATGTTTGCTGTCAGTAGTCCATCAAGAAGATAATCAATGCCCGCATAATGTGGATTCGCTGGATCCGCCATATTCTGCGTGATCCAGATGATTCCTCGAGTAAGGGGTGTTACTTGATCAATCAGTTCATTCATTCCGATTTAGTTCTTGTTTGAAAACATTATCCAGAATGCCATTGATGAAGCCGGCAGATTCTTTAGTTGAATATTTCTTACCGAGTTCGATCG
This sequence comes from Pseudomonadota bacterium, assembly GCA_023432655.1. Lineage (GTDB taxonomy): Bacteria > Bdellovibrionota > Bacteriovoracia > Bacteriovoracales > Bacteriovoracaceae > Peredibacter. The sequence goes on from JAEYUK010000317.1 coordinate 4,605, forward strand.
CCTCGTTAATGACAACTTTGCCCGGAACTTCTGGATGGTATTTTAGTTCATAAATTCCCATGATCAGAATGGTGTGCTCAATTTTTGAAATTCGTGAGAGTTTCCAGTTCTTTAAGTATTTAACCAGAATGTCTTCGACTTCCTGGTGGTACTTCAGAATCCCTTTTACCATTGTTGCGACGTAGGTCTGGGCATCAGCAGTTAATTCCAATGAAAGAGTTTGCTTAAACTCTTGAACTCGGTTGAAGATTTCTACTGTATCGAGCTCTTTCTTTTGTTCTTGAAAAGCCGGAAGTTGAAAATGATAGAGGAATTGCAGGCAAAATTCACGTGCCTCACGTTTAGTACTCACGACTTTGATCCTTATTTTGTTCTGGTGTCTTTTTAAATTGATTGAACTCATCATGTTTAAGTTCATTCACAAACTCTTCCACGTCCTGAAACTTTCGGTAAACGGCCGCAAAGCGGATGTAGGCCACAGGATCAAGATGACGTAGGTACATCATAACAAGATTTCCAATTTCTTTCGATTGGATTTCTTTGTCAGATATGTCCAAAATCGCCTTTTCAATATTATTGATGATGCGCTCAATTTGGATGGCCGAGATAGGACGTTTTTCACAGGCCTTCTCGATACCTTTTAATATTTTTTCTTGTTTATAATGCTCACGACGGCCATCACGTTTAATCACCATGGGCATGGAGAGTTCGACAGTTTCAAATGTCGTAAAACGTTTCTGGCAAGACTCGCATTTTCTGCGGCGTCTGATAACACAACCTTCTTCAAGGTTTCGGGAATCTAAAACTTTGGTATCGACGGCCGAACAGTAGGGACATTTCATAATGCGGTCCTAAACTATATCTAGTGGTTAATGAGAGATTTCTACCATTCTTAGGCCAAGTTGAGAAGCTAAATGGCTGAAAAGAGAATTTATGTAATTTCAATAATTAAGAGGGAATGACGCCGAGAAGCCATTCCCTCTTAGAGAAAATTATTTAGGGCAACGACCTTCAGTCCAGGTTTTGTGTCCGTGGCACTGGGCTTCGCAGGAGTTTCCATAGTTCACCCCGCCTGCGCAAACTGGCTTAAAGATTTTCATGCAGTAACAAGGCTCAACTTGATAAGGACTAGTTTGCTGAGTATCGCTTTCACCGGCGCTCTCTGGGGCTTTTTCAACTGTCTTAGTGGTACAAGAAACAGCAAAGGTTAATGCCAGTAACAAAATATATTTCATAGAAGCTCCTTAAGGT
>JAEYUK010000070.1 GCA_023432655.1 Pseudomonadota bacterium
ATGAAGTCATTTCTCTCAGAGAGATTCTTCATCGTTTAGGGTTATACGTAAAAACACAGAAGATTCGATTGTGGAGAGGCCACAGGGACGATTGACATTTTTTTGGAGAATTCATCACCGTCATTATTCGCCTTTAAGATCAGATCAAAGAAATAATTTGTATGAGAGATCAATTCTTGCAAGAGCCCACCATACCCATCAGAATTGAGAGGAATCATCTTATTGGCAAAATACACCGAAGTGGCACTGGCCCCAGGTTTTGATCCCTCAAGGATGTATTTTCCCAAAGGAAAATCCTCTTCATTGGCCTCCTGTGAAGTAAGACAATACTCAGCTTCTTCAGCGATGAACTCTTTAATAAAGCCGTGCTTAGTGAGAAAGACTCCTGCTCCGTAAGGGGTGTGTCCGAGTTTATGTGGATCTACGGTGATGGAATCCGTCTCTTTTAGGCATGAGAATATTTGATGGAGTCTGGGGTTATTCACTTTCGCTTCTTCCGCAAATTCTCCATAGGTTGAACCTGGTACAAACATCGACTGAAAATACCCGCCATAGGCCCCATCGATGTGAACAGGCGAATAAATGTCCTCAGCCCTTTTATTTAAGACCAAAAGAATTTCATCCAGAGGATCAAAGCTCCCGAACTCTGTCGATCCTAATACGCAAACTGTCTGGATGATGGGTCTTTTTTCCTTAAAACATTGATCCAGCACCCGCTCAAAATCTCTGGTCGACATCGCCAGATTACTATCAATTTTAACCTGGAGACAATTGGCCTTCCCCATACCGAATAAATGAGAAGACTTTGACCAGGAATAATGAGCGGTGGCCGGAACAATCATCACTGAGCGACCGAGTGTGGTCTTAAAAGAAGTTTGTAAATCCCTCCAATAATCCTGATCCCCTAAGTAGGCAGGTGAAAAATATTGAATAGATTTCTCAAGATCTAAATCGAGGCGTTTAAAATCTTTAAGAAGAGATGGGATATCACTCAATTTAAAATTTAGAAGCTTCCAAAGATCATCAGGCAAAAACGAAGGCCAGGGAATATTTTTTTGTTTTAAAATAAGTCCTAATGTTGCGGGAAGAAAGCGGGCCGCCTTATGATAAAAAACGGACTCAAAATTTGCGACAGTTCCTCCGCTAGTGATATGTCCAAAGGATTCCCTATCATTATAGCCAAACAGACGAGCAAACTGCTTTCCGACTTCGAGTTCATACTTTAAGGTAACAGGTGAAGCCTCGCCTGAAACATTATTGGCATTATAGAGAAGTCCAGCATAATAACCTAAAAGCGCCGGCAGTGAAACATCGGCAGTCATATGAGCGAGATAACGGGGAGAAAAAAAAGGGATATCCATCTTAAGTTCGGCCAACAGCTGAACTAGAGATTGAATTAAATTTTCCTGATATTCTTGCCCCACCGGACTCATGAGATTTCGATAAGGAATGACCGGAGGATCTTTAGGGTGAAAGTTTCTTCGCCAGAAAATCATATCGTTATTAATTAATTCGATCATCTCCTGAAAGAATTTTCTCTGCTCCCCTTTGGGACCTAAGAAAAACAGATTCTGCAGATTTTCAATTTCTGCTTTTTTCATTTATTCCTACCTTATGCTTAAAGGCAAAGACTAGCATGAGAGAAGGAGTGAAAAAGTGATCTGGATCAAGTTTTCCTAATAAAAACGATGTTAATGTCACTTTTAACCAGGTGGTTTATGTGAAACTCATTTCCAGATATATTGTTATGCCTCAACACGCCAACCCTTCAGGTCTCATGTTTGGCGGAGTGGTTATGAGCTGGATGGACATGGCTGCAGCGATGGTGGCCGAGAAGCGCTCAGGTATGGATGTGGCAACTGTCAGCATCGACAAGATAACCTTCAATTCCCCCATCAGAGTCGGCGATCATGTTACAGTCACGGCAGAACTCGTTGAGACAGGAAACACCTCAATGAAGATTTCTGTTTCTGTGGAATCTGAGAATGTAAAAATGGGCACTAAAAAATTAACCACAAATACCATATTTACATTTGTCGCTATTGATAAATTAATGAAGCCTTGTGAGATTCCTAAATTAGAACTTCCCCTCGATAAGACCTGAAATAACTTTCGTTAACTTTTCAAGGTTTTCATAACTCACATTGTGGAACAAAGCGATTCGAAGCTGATTACGGTCTAATTTCCGATACCCTTCAATGTCCACAGCAATTTTCTCTTTACGGAGAAATTTAGCGAGCTCATCAACATTATATTTCTCGTCTACATCAATAGTGATGACCGACTGAGAACGAAATTCTGGTTCTTTTATGAAGGGAGAGAGATAACTTTTCTCTTCGGCCCAACCATACATCAGTTTCGCCTTTTTCAAAGCTTCCTCAATAACTCTATCCTCTCCTAATTTGTTCATGAGTTTAATCTGCTCATTAAGAAGAAAGATATTAGCGATGGAAGGAGTGTTATAAGTTTGATTATTGCGCCCATTTTCGATGGCATGAGAAAACTTTAAGGATTCAGGAATAAAGCGGGTCTTGTCTTTTCCAAGACGAAGGGCCCTCTCCACCGCCTTAGGTGACATGATCGCAAGATAGAGCCCGCCATCAGCGGCAAAAACTTTTTGGGGAGAAAAATAATAAAGATCCACTTTATTAAAATCAATCTTGATCTGGCCCGCACCTGAAGTGGCATCAACCGCCATGAGGGTGTTGGGATTTTTTATTTCAGGCAATTCAGAGAGCTGAACACCGGTTGAGGTTTCATTGAGGGTGCAGCAGATAAGATCATGTCCTTGGGCTTCCTGAGGATTAATCCCTCTACCGTACTCCACTCTGATGGCCTCTGCTTCTATCCAGGGAATGTTTTTATGGGCCTTGTACCATTTGTCCGAAAATTCCCCGCACACGAAATGCACAGATGATTTTTCAACTAATCCCAGACCAATCATGTCCCAAAAAAAAGTCGCTCCTCCATTCCCTAAAATAATTTCGTACCCTGGAGGAAGTTTAAAATATTTTTGCAGACCTTCTTGAACTTCTTTAACTAAATCTCTGACTGGCATTTTACGGTGGCTGGTTCCTAAAAGGCTTGCCCCACTTTTACTTAAGGCCTCTAAAGCTTCATTTGGAATGAGCGAAGGACCAACGCCGAAACGTGGATCAGTCGGTTTTAACTCTTGAGGGATTTGGGCCTTATCGAACATATTCTACTCCGTAAAAAAATTTACTTTTCAATCATAGCGGTCTGTTAGGATTTTTGATAGCCTCTTACCATGACTAAAATTGCAATATTCTGGGTGCTTCTGGCCTCATTGTCGGCTTCTGCCTTGGGTCAGATTGATACTATTCTCCTTAATCTGGGTACCCACACTGAGTTCTACGATAATGTTCAAACTGACTCTTCTGGTAAGACTCGAAAATTCGATTTTGCCCCCACTTTAGGGGCCGGTTTAAAACTCCATATGAATGAACATTGGTTCTTCCTGCCTGAGTTCAACTGGGTTCTTCCCCAGGAAGCGGGCAGTGATCGGATAATAAAAAATACTTTTATGTTCCGTGCGGATTTTGGTTATAGCGCCCTGGACTGGCTTCGCTTAAGGGCGGGGACTTCTCTTTTGTGGCATAATCAACATGGCCGAGGAGGCTCGGCCAATATTAATAATGGTAATGAAACTTCCAAGTTCTATTATCCTGATGAAAATCGTTCCAGCTTAAACAACACTCTGGATTTTGGAGCGGAAGCATTATGGCAAGAA
>JAEYUK010000084.1 GCA_023432655.1 Pseudomonadota bacterium
GCTTATATTTTTGAAAAAAAGCTACCTCTTCCGAACTTAAAAGTCTTTTAACCGAAAGTTTTTCTTTCTTTGCATATCTTCTGTAAAAATCAAAATAATCCACAAGAAGTAGTCCTGGATGACTAACCTCCCAATCAATTATGATCAACTGATCTCCATCCCTAAGTACATTCCCCTGATGAAGATCAAAGTGAAGTTGCCCCTTAAGAAGCTCAATATCCGGACCTTCCTCGATCTTGGAAATCATTTTATTAATGAGTTCAATATTTGGATGCCCCTGGGCCCTTTGTTTTGCTTCTTGAATCCATTCCCTAAGGCGTATCTTTTGTACCCCATGGGCCCTATAAAACTTGGTCATAGGAGGCATGACTAAATCATGAAGCTCCAAAATTGGCATTCCTACAACAGAGTCAAGATTGGAGCAGAAAGACGTCAGTATCCAATTTTTTCCATGATCTAAAAGCTTAACCGAATGAGGGGAAAACTCTGAATTATTTTGAAAAGTGAGTTCTTTTACCTCTCCATCAAGAAGAGAGAGCTGCTCTGGAGAAACAGAAATCTTGAGGACCATCCCTTCTTTTTGAGAAGAAATGATAAGTCGTTTTCTCCCTGGCTGAAAAAAAATAACCGAATCAGTTGGAAATGGAGCTTTAAATTTGAAGTACTTGAACTTCCTTAGATTCTTCCATGGTGTTTTACGGTTTTTTCCAAAGGTATAATCTAAATTTGTGTCCTTCCCTACTCCTACTTTATAGAGAGGGTGATAGTAAAAGGAAACCATTGGAAAACCTTCCCCGAACTTCACCTCTGCTAGAATTTCCTTGAACCATTTTTCATTTTTCAATTTCTATTAATTCCTAATTACAAATTCGTTTTAAGATCCTAAAGATCCTATCTAGTCTCGCTTCTTTAGTTTCTGGGTTGTCGTACCCTAAAAAACCGTACATAGCTTCACGATACTCGCTGCCTTTAAAAAATTTCGAAAATTCGGTAATGATAAAATCCCTAACCTGATCTTCAGATTTCAATATTGTTTGCTCAAATTCCTGATGGCCATCAATTAATTCAGTGAGATCCTCTAAATCCTGACTAAACCGGAAATCCTCAGTACCTCTATCATTGAAGGCCTTAAGTTTAGCCGCTACAAAATATTCAAGACTAAAGATTTTTATCTCTATATCTTCTAGATTTGTCACAATGCAATTTTCTAGGCCTTTTTTAAACCATGGATTACCATAACCCAATACATCTTCTTCTATAGGCATAAAATCAACTTTCATACCCATAAGAAATTTTCTGCATGTAGGAGGATTAGGGTCTTCGCCTGCCTGATCAAAATCTTGAAACCCTTTTTTTCGTAATAATTCTTCAAAGGAGCACCATTCTCCATAGGTTGCAATCTCAACCACGCAGTCAATATCTTCGGATGGCTGAGGAATAGGTGCGGCTTTATCATCAATATAGAGACCAACTGTCGCCCCACCAACGAATACAACCTGGTCCCTTATCTCACCCAGTACTTCTGCAATGGTTTTCAATCTAAATAGATTATTATTCAATCTAGCATTTCCTTTAAGACCTTTTGCGCTTCTTGTCTGTGCCTAACACCTCCAAGGCCTCGAAAAATTTCAACGACATTGAGAAATAAAAATAATTTTTCATTTTCTTTGATCGAATTAGTAAGTTTGGGGAGTAAAGGAGAGATCAAGACTCCTCTAGAATCTCCTTCGGGATCAGGCCACACAAAATTGAATTCATCAGAAAGAACTTTTTTACTAAAATGCGAAGAACTTGGACCTACATTTACCCCACGTCCTATTCCTCCCTTTTCGGAAGGATAGAAAAACTTAAGTGCATGAACTATAAATTCCATAGCGGCCAGTTTGTTTACTTTTTTTTGATTCAAGTTGACCAGCCCAACCTGCTCCAAGGTTTTTAAAGAGTGAGATATTTCACTTTGGCTTAGTTCAAGGGAGCTAGCGATATCTTTTTGTGTGGGCCAAGCCTCGTCTGTTACTAATTTGCCTAAAACTACGATATCTTGAGGTTTTAATACTCTGTTCTTTCTCATAGCGTTATTATAGCATAAATATATAACACATTACAAATTGTAATATGTAATAATTATCGTGTTTTTACAGTGATTTATGCAAAGAATCTATGCTAACCTCTTGCCTATATGTGTGGAATATTTGGAATTGTTAACTTATCGGATTACTCAACGGTTAATGAAGGAGCTTTTAAAGAAGCCCTCAAAACCATCAATCATCGAGGCCCTGATCACCAGGGAACTTACTCTGATCCAGAGTTCACTTTCGGTCACGCTAGACTCTCAATCCTGGATTTAGATCCCAGATCCAATCAACCGATGCTTTTGGACAATGGCAATTATGTCCTAACCTTTAATGGTGAGATCTATAATTTCCGTGATATTCGAAAAGAGCTAGAAATCGAAGGCCATAAGTTTCATACGGAAAGTGATACTGAAGTTATTCTCATAGGCTATCGCGCTTGGGGTATGGATAAATTTCTTGAGAAAACTCAAGGTATGTTTGCCTTCGCCCTCATGGATAAAAAAGAAGAGAAGCTTTTCCTTGTTCGAGACCGCTATGGTAAAAAACCACTGTTCTGTCACTTCGGAGAAAAGAACTTCGGCTTTGCCTCGGAACTCGCTCCCCTCTTTAAATATTTTCCAAAGTTTAAATTAAATCCATCAGGCCTTGATGCTTATCTAACCTTAAATTTCTCACCTTTTAATGACCATTTAGTGGGTGGTATTAAGTCCGTCCCTCCAGGGTGTTATGGCGTTTTTGATCTCAAGAACAAAGATCTTAAGCTTCATCGCTATTGGAATATCTTTATCCATACAGAGAAAAGAATTAACTCATATTCGGTAGAAGAACTTGAACACGAGATTGAGCGGGCCGTAAGTGAGCGCTTAATATCCGATGTACCCGTTTGCGGTTTTTTAAGTGGTGGAATCGATTCCAGCCTTATCTCTGCTATGGTCGCGAAAAAATCTGATAAAAAGTATCGCACCTACTGTATTGGCTACGAAGGCCAAGATAAATATAACGAATTTGAATACGCTGACATCGTTGCTAAAAAATTTAATCTTGATCATCAAAACGTTAAAGTATCACTGGATGAGGCAAAAAATGTACTCATGTCAGTGGGGGACGTCCTAGATGAACCCATCTCCAACTGGGTTTGGGTCCCGCTTCACCTTCTCTCAAAACAAGTCCGCTCTGATGGCTATAAAGTGGTTCTCGTGGGAGAAGGGGCCGATGAACTTTTCCATGGATACAATTCCTTTGCGGGTGCTCTAAAACATCTTGAAGCCGTAAGACAAGCCCCTTGGAAATACACCCTTCCACATGAACTCATGGGTTGGATGAGTAAACACACCGTTCAAGGCCATCGCCGCTTCGATATGTGGAGAAGAGTCGCCGAAGGTGATCCTATTTATATGAATACTTCCTTCGGTATTCCTAAAACTCTGCGTGACCGATTGGCGGGAGAGAATCTCCTTCACCATGGCCGACCGGAAGCTGGATATGAATACATAAAATTAGTGCAAGAAGATCTCGCTAAAGTTTCTCATGGAAACTTTGATGATGTGGATCTCATCGCCTATACAGAAATTTACTCGAAGATGATTGAAGTCCTCGTTCGGCGTGTGGATCGTATTTCTATGTTAAATTCTATCGAAGCTCGCGCTCCGTTCTTAGACCATAAGTTATCTGAACTCGTCTTTAAAACAATGGGTAAATCCAGAATCGATGGCAATGTGAAGAAGGCCTGGCTTAAAAAAGTTGCCGCGAAACACATACCTTCAGAGTGTATTGATCGCAAGAAGATGGGCTTCTCATTTCCTTTTGAGCAGTGGCTTTATGGAGATATGGGGAATGTTGTTCACGAGCGCTTCCAGGAATCTAAGATCTTTAAAGATGGCTGGCTAAATCAGGATTACTGTCTGGGTATTTTGAAAGATCACCGCAATAAGAAGCGTGATTACGCCCCAAGAATCTGGTCACTTTATACCCTCGCCACCTGGTACGACCGCTGGATGAAATGATGATACTTCATATTTTCGTCGCTGATAAATTTGTTCAACCCTTTATTTCGTACGTTAATGATACTTTTGATCCAAAGACTCATCAGTATTTTGTTATTAATAAAAAAAATAAATTCTCCTTCACTCCGAGTTCGAACCTGATTGTCCGAACGAAGATGAATCTTAAGACATTTATCGAGTTATGGGCACAGTTTAGAAAAGCCGACAAAGTAATCCTTCACGGACTTTTTTGGAATAGCATTGTTCTACTATTGGCCCTCAATGCTAAAGATCTCAAAAAATGCTTCTGGGGTATTTGGGGCGGCGATCTTTATAAGTACTATGATAGAAACAATGGCCTAAAACTTAAACTTTGGCACCAAGTCAGGAAGTTTGTCATTTCTCGCTTAGGTCATTTTATTACCTATCTGCCTGAGGACTACCATCTTGCCCAGGAATGGTATGGAGCAAAAGGTAAACTTCACGAATGTATCACTTACTTAAGTAACGTCTACTCACCGATTGAACACATTGAAGCTGAAAAAACATCTTCCAAGAAATCCATTCTCATTGGGAATTCCGCCACCGCTGCCAACAGACATGAGGATGCCTTTAAAAAGCTTCTTAAATTTAAAGGACAGATCAAATTAATTGTCCCTCTATCCTATGGTAATGAAAAATACGGAAAAAAAATTGTAGAGCTTGGCCAAGAAATGTACGGCGATGACTTTATGCCGCTTACGACATTTATGCCGATTAGAGATTACTATAAACTCCTGGCCGAAGTGGACACAGTGGTTTTCAATCACGACCGTCAACAAGGGATGGGAAATATTATTCAGGTTTTAGGGCTAGGAAAGAAACTCTTTCTTGATACGAGCACACCTCAATACAAACTTTTCCAAAGACAAGGCGTTCAAGTTTTTGATGTGAATAACATTGATCTTGAGCCACTGAATCAAAAGATCAAACAGGCGAATCAAGAAAAAATCGCCCGTTATTTTTCAAAAGATAATTTAAAGAACCAGCTAACTAGGATCTTTGAAACGACTTTATAGTTGCGATAACCTTACCCTGATCTTCCTCTGAAAGATCGTAGTAAAGTGGAAGGCGAACTAAGCGATCAGATTCTTTCGTTGTGAATTTATCTTCCCCTCTAAATTCTCCAAAAGCTTTTCCGCCAGGAGAACTGTGGAGTGGGACGTAGTGGAATACTGCTAAAATATCGTGTTTTTTGAGATGATCGATAAATTGAGTACGCTCTTCGATGTCTTTTAACTTAACGGCGAAAAGATGGGCATTGTTCGTGCAGTAGTCTGGGCAGTCCAATACTTCGATCACACCATTTAACTCACTCTTATATTTATTCCAGCGCTGAAGTCGATTGGCATTGATCGAATCAACAGCTTGAATCTGAGGGTACAAAAAAGCGGCATTAAGTTCAGATGGCAAAAAACTTGAGCCTACATCCACCCAAGTATATTTATCAGTCTGACCTCGTAGAAATTGAGAACGGTTTGTTCCCTTCTCTCGAACAATCTCAGCTCGCTTAACATACTTTTCGTCATTAATTACCAGTGCTCCACCCTCTCCACACTGAATGTTCTTAGTTTCATGGAAGCTAAAAGCCGACATAACCCCAAAGGTCCCGAGCTTTTTACCTTTATAAGTGGCCCCAAGGGCCTGAGCGGCATCTTCCACCATTGGGATATTATGCTTTTTACTAATTTGTAAAACCTTATCAATATCACAAGACCAGCCCGCATAGTGAACAAGAGCTATGCACTTTGTTTTTGAGGTGATGGCCTTCTCAATAAGAGACTCATCCAGGTTCATAGTAGCTGGGTTGATATCAATGAAAACAATCTTCGCCCCACGAAGTGCAAAAGCATTCGAAGTTGAAACAAAGGTAAAAGAAGGCATGATAACTTCGTCGCCTGGTCTTATATCTAACAGGATAGCAATCATCTCCAAGGCGTCAGTGCATGATGTCGTCAAAAGGGCCTTTGGAGCACCTAGGTAGCTAGCTAGAGCTTCATGACATTTACTAGAAAAGAAACCATCTCCCGAGAATTTTTGTTTTGCAAAAACTTCCTCGAGATAGTTTTTTTCAGAACCAAGAACAACCGGGCGATTAAAAGGAATCATAGTTAAATCCAAACGTGATAAGTAAGGTCCTCAGTATACTCTTGGTAGCCATTCTTTGTATAGAATCGACAAGCATTTGTATTTGTAGCCTGGGTCGCTACTGTCAGAAAATGGGCCCCCATGGATTGGGCATAAATTTCAGCGGCCTTCGTTAATTGAGACGCCAGCCCCTTCCCCTGAGCACTGGGGTCAATAACCAAAAGTCCGATACTTGCCTCATTATTTCTAACTTTTACGGTAATAAAACCGAGGCATTTTTCTTTTTCAAAGTACCCAAAAACCTCATTAGCTATTTCCCCAGATAAGCTGTTTTTAATCCAAGCCTCATAGAGTTTTTTAAATTCATCATTCTTAAAATTAGGGTCTAGTTTGTAACGTGAAACGTGACCAGCCTCAAAAGCCAAATTTAATAGATCTGAAGTAAGAGGTGTTCCCTTAAGAGGCTTAACCCCTTGAATCTCCCCTTTCTCTGAAAGTTCTTTTCGATGAATGATTTTATGATCCAAGAAATTATGACTTAACTCCGGAATAGGTGATTTAGATTTTACATAAAGAAGTTTATAGCCTTTTTTACTGGCCTCCTCTAAATCAGGCATCCCATGTGATTCCCCGATTTTATAACCAAAAAAATTTGAATCCCATTCCAAATACTTAATCATATATCACCCAAATGTTCGAAAGGTAGCGTCTACCTTCTAGCTATGCCTGCTTCTTTTCTTGAATACGCTCAACTTTACTTAACCTTTTATTCAATTCTTCCACATGCTTTCTTAGCTTCTCGAACTCGCTCTGAGAATTCTTTTTAAGGTATGAAGCTTCTGCAATTGAATATATCTCAAGTAATCTATCATTAATAATTTTTTGGTAACCAACCCCTAATTGCTCGGCTTCACGTCTTGCAGCCTCAAGCACCCTTTGGTCAAGCCTGATCGTAATTTTATCCTTATCTACCAAATGGCCAATCTTCTCAGCTAAGTCTTGAGATAAAATATCCTCAATACCAAATTTTTCTTCTGGTATATGTTTCATAGCTTCCTTGAATTTAGTTCTCTTTGGATTAACCATGTAGTGACTCCCATGTTTTTAACAAATACTCATCATTTGAAAGATCGCCTTCGGGTGGGTCGTTAAATATTATATTTCCAATCGTCTCTAGATCTTTTTTTGAAAACCCATCTGTGATTATTATCACTTTAGACCCGTCTAAATAAATTTTCAGTTCTGGATAGACCTCTGAATTATGGCCCTTTACCTTGCGCCTCTTTTTTGAAGTCACATGACAATGTGGCTTCCCGTGCTCCCTTGGTGGAGGGAATACTGAGATTGCGATTTCATCACAATCAATCACGACACCAATATCTCTTGTATCGTTCCTCTGTGGATTTTGCTCTTTTTTGAGTTTCTTAACCACTTAACACATCATATATATTAACAGAAATAACCATACATAGCCATACCTAGCCACACCATTGAAATAACTGAAGAAATTGGAAATGCCTGAATTTAAGCGGCAAAGCAAGAAATCAAATTACGATAAAACCTTAACTTCAAAATCGACACGAAAAGTGAAAAGGTAGCGTCTACTTATTCAACATCCTCAAAAAAAAAGAGGGCGAAAACTTCGTTTTCGCCCTCTCAAGCTCAGCCATTTATATTCTTAAAAGCTCAAATAATTTCTGAGCTTATTATCCCATACTTGGTTAAAATTTCTTTCAACTGATTATTCTGCGAATCCGCACTGTACTTCTTCGCCGTCTCCCGATTCTTTGTCTTAACCTCTTGGTACAAGGACTGATCAAAGAGCCGTTCCATTTTTGAGATGAGTTCCTCTTTGGTGATCTTCTCCATCACAAGCTCTCTCCCCGCCCCTTCGATAATTTCACTCGCTCCTACCGTATACGTCGCAATCGCTGGAATGCCACAATACATGGCCTCAAGCACACTCCGCCCAAACTCTTCAATATGGGCCGGGAGGACAAAGGCATCTAAGAGGTAAAAATAATTCTTCACATCCATAAGAGTCGGAGCGAAAGTCCCGCGCTCTGAGATCATATCCTTAAATTTCTGATCGACGTTTCCGCCGCCCACAAAGAGATAGGCTTCGGGATGAGTCTTTTGAATTTCTTTAAAGGCTTCAATAAGCATCCCGAGATTTCGTTTCTTATAGTTCCCCGAAGTCACAAGACCAAAAACGAAAGCGGCCTGAGGAATGCCGAGTTTTTCCCGCCACTCTTTTTTTATTTCATCCGGGTTTGGGGCGGTGAACTTCGAAAGATTCACTTCCGGATAAATCACCACTGCATTCTTAGGATCGAGATTAAATCTCCTAACCAGATCATTTTTCATCATCTCTGAATTACACACGAGTAGTCGGTATGAGCCCTGAGTGAAAATGGCAGAATGAATTTTCCCTACTTCATGCTCTGGTGGGAGTGGCCTCTTCTCAATTAACTCATGCGCAAGATGCACGCAGTTATGAATATAAAGCACATCCTGGTGAAGAATATCGCCGTGACCCACCACCAATTTCGGTTGGTGTTTTTTAATCCAGCGGTCCACCATAATTTGGTAGAAGCGGCGACGAAAATAACCCGAGATAGGCCACTGAAAAGTTTTAACCGGGATACCCTGAAATTCCTTAATCATCGGCACGTTCATCGTCTCCGCAATGGCGTAAGACTCAAAGCCCAGCTCTTTAAAAAAGCGCAGCTCTTGTAAAACTTTTTTTGGCACTCCGGAAGCTGTGTCCCGAAGATCCTTTCTTGAAATTAATACTTTATCCATAGAAGAATACTAATATTGTTAGAAAGGTAGCGTCTACCTTTTCGACGTAAACTTTAACTATACTTGGATTGGGATATTGATTAAAATGGAATTGGAAATAACCAGGCGATAAGGAGGCGGCTACCTCCTTCTCTGAACTCACCAAATCATTCTTAAAATCACAGCAAGCTGTAATAAAAGAATGACAAGAATGAGAGACCTGGATATCTCCTCCATGAAAACCTCACAAGTAAGGGCGTCTTAATGGAAGAACTCACAGAAGAGATCGCAACTTACCCTCTCACCACTTTCACTGTCATGAATTGCAATTAACTGAATGGGATTCTTTTCTTTTCCGAAATCGAGGAAGAAACAAGAAGGAGCAAGAAGGTAGCGTATACCTTTTGGTTTACCAAAAGGTATACGCTACCTTCTTGCTCCTACCTATTTGCTAAATTCTTATTTGTAATACAAAACTTTGATATCCATCACCTGAGAGTCCGCCTTGTCCCAATTCTCCTGATGCTCCAAAGCCTTTTCTATCCATCGCTCTTTCTTAGCGAAGTAACTCGCTTTAAGACCCTTAATTATCGCCATCCGCTGCTCACGATTAAGTTGAGTCGCCTCCAGAGAATTACCTTCCCACCCTCTGATTGTTCCTTCACTCACTTCTAACAGTTGGGCCATCTCATGTGGAGAATATTCCATGAACTTCCGGATGAAATACAGTTGTCCACCCGTGTAGGCATAGGTGTAGGTGAGAAGACTCCACGCAACTCGGTCCGCGAGTTCCTCGATGTTAACGTCCAAAAGCTTGGTGCCTCGGTCGTTCACTTTGAAAATGGCGATGGGTAAGAGAACCGGAAAGCTGAAACCTCGATAAACAAAATTCTCAACGATCTCTTGATGCATAAGAACCTCTCTTATGCATTTTAGCTTGGGAATTATTCCAAAGCTAGTTTCAAGAGATCTTCATTCAGCGCTCCGCGACCTTCACAAGAAAGGGTATTCATGAGCGTAATGATTTCGTCAGCTTCACCTTTAACTTCTTTAAAGTCGCGCACCTGGTTCTTTAGGGAGTTATGCTTGTGTCCTATGCGTGAGGAAGTTCCAAAACACAACCGTTGTACTTCAGGATAATCAAGTCGATTAATCACTTTATCAAAAGTAATACAGTAATTCCTTCCGGCTTCGGCGTGCACGAGTCCATTATACCAGGCACTCCACGTCTGACGAAGTTGGTTACAAACATCCACGACCGTCCCTTTATGAACTTCCGCATGCTCGCGTCCTTCTTCGAGTTGGTAGCGATCCGCAAATCGTAAAATATCTTTCTTAGTGAGGTTACCTGAGACTCCGATGGTCTTTTTAATTTTACTAATTCTTTGCTCCACCTGCTTCTTTCGGGAAAAGAAGTTATTGTAGTCCTTATGAGCATCCTCTTGCTTTACTCGTAACCACGACTCAGCAAGACCCTTCATCTTCATCACCACCATATACTTAAAGCTTTCAAAAATTGAATCCTGAACTGACTGGTGACTGCGAATAATTTCTGAATACTCGATATTAAAGCCGTCACTCTTCATCTCATTTAGGTAAGTGATCTTCGCCTCAATGACTTTAATTTGAGTCTCCACTTCCTTTTTATCTTTCTGCCACTTCTCGAAGGCCAGGACATCCGGCTGTTTTGCGACTTTTTCTTCTAGTTGCGAGAGACCGGCCCCCGACATCGCCTGAACTTTGGTTAGCCATCTGGATGCGAGATCTTTACACTTCGAGGCTTCAATCGCTGTCAGTGATTGATTGAGGTTATTAAAGAAATAGTTCTTCTCTAGCTCCATGCGGAACTTATTATCTTTAAAAGTTACTTCGTAGTTATCCCAGATGCGGTCAACTAAGTTATACCCCAAAGGTCCATCAGACTTATTTGCGAAGGCTTCAATATAAGAGCAGGCTTCCAGCGTATCTCTTTTAAAAGTCTCATTTAAAAAGCCGAGGCGTGCTTCATCTTCTTTCGCAATTTTTAATTTCTGAATAAGATCGGAATCAGGCTTTGCTGGCTCCGAAGAAAGGATAACGTCTAAGAGTTTTTCTTTATCTTCCAGTTCCTGCTCAATTTGGGTGAAGCGGTTTAATTCCAGGTCATCGATGGAATTCTTAATAAGATCCAGGTTATAAAAAGAACATGAGTTTTTAATAAAGGCATTACTCTGTTCCGGATCACGCATATTGATCGTTCTATTCTGGAAAAAGGAAATAAGAGACTTCACCGCCGCTCCACCCAGAGCAGATCCTAAAACCCATGGCATCGCCGAAGTTCCGCCATATAAGGCGAGAAAAGGCGTGATCCCGGTGACCACATCAAGGAAAGTATCCACGTACCCTAGGAAACCTGAAAGCTCCTCTCCACAAGAAGAATCCTTAAGCATCGAACCGATGGTATCAAGCTGAGTCACGGCCTTTAGAGCGAGGGCCTCTTTGTCTCCGTCAGGATCATTTAGGATATCGCCGTTTTTTGCGACCTGTTCGGCAATACTTTTTAGTTCAGAGTTAGCGTTATTAACCGACTCCTCGAAGGCCTTACAGCGAGAGCTTAGAGAAACTTGTACCGCAAGCTTAGAAGCCGCCACCCGAAGATCAGTGAGCTTCGAATTCGTGAGCGGACAGCTTTGCTGGGCCCATGTGGTTTGGATAAACAAAATGCCTAGGAGTGAGAAGGAGATAATTTTTTTCATGCCTTAAGATGAGCAAGTCAGGTGCCAACATTGGGCAACCTTAAGGGCCGAAAGTGTCGAAGTTTTAGACAATCTATGTGTTCTTCGTCTGGCCATTAAACAGCTAAGGATTTAATTAAAACTTTGTCTCACATATTCCGATGTTTGAGATTCAGACTGCTTTTAAGGAGCAAAAAAAATGAAACCAACGGAAGCCCTGGCCTCTCTTTACCAAGTGATCCACCAAACTTCAGGTCCTGTAGATGCTAAGTACATGCTCTCCGATACAATGTTTAAAATCATCACTGATCTTCATAACGAAGGTGTTCCGGTCACGGCCCACACCATCGAAGAAAGGCTCCTTAAATTCACTCAGGATTTCATGCAGGCGTCTCATCGAAAAACTGAAGCTGCATGACTAAATTTGATAAGACCTATTGGGAAAAAAATTACTCCGATCCCATGTCGATGGACGGTATCGGAAACGCTAAAGAGCACACCCGCTACTTAAAATCCTTTCTTGACGTTGAACAGGTCCAGATCACGTCCATTGTTGATCTGGGCTTTGGCTACGGTCATCTTTTTCGGGAGATGCTCAAGGCGTTTATTCCCTATAAGGCGGTGGGTATTGAGCCTTCGCCTTACGCTTTTAAAAAGGCCAGGCCCGATAAGCTCAGACCCGTGGAATCGACCGATTTAAAACTCTACGAAGAAGACCTCGTGAGCTGGTGCCGGAAAGAGAGAAAAAACAATACTTTCGATCTGGGGATTTGCACTTCGGTCTTTCAGTATTTATCTGATAAAGAATTAAAAGAAGTCCTCCCGATCATCGCCCAGAGAGTGCGCTACCTCTATCTCACTGTTCCCACTGATGTGGAACTTGGTCGCCAGGTTTCGGAACTGGATTTTAAAGATGAGTACGCGATTCACCGAAGCCGCGAAAAGTATCAGCGCCTTCTCCGACCGCACTTCACCTTTGTCTCTTCCCGCGTTCTAGAAAGTAAGCACTTCTTCGATGAAGAAAGCACCCTCTTCACCGATTTATTATTCAGGTATTAAAGTCCTCAAGTATTTTTTTCTTTTTCCGACAAGAGACAGCGTGAAAAAACTATTATTTGCAACCCTTAGTGTTCTAATACTCCCAACGGCGACTCATGCTGCTTGTCCTGACGGCAAGACTTATCCCGTGCATTTCACTTTCGACGACGGTCCTCATTTGACCCTCACACCCAGGGTATTGGATGTCCTGAAAGAAGAAGGCGTTCCTTCGACCTTTTTTGTCTTAGGGAAGCACTTTGCAGGTGGAAGAGCTAAGGCCGAAAATAGGCCGAAGTTTGCTCTTCTTGATCGCATGAAAAAAGAAGGTCACCGCATTGGATCTCACACTTGGGAGCATATTAATCACCCGCAGTTTTCGGCCGCGAAAGTCAAAGAAAACATCATGAAGCCGAATCCCATCTTGAAAGAATATCTTTCTCCGGTTCTGCGCCTTCCTTACGGTGGTGGATCATTCCGCTCTTCAAATCCTACCACTCAGGCAAAGAACGATATGGTGATGAGAACGGTAAAGAATGCGGGCTTTACTCATGTGGGCTGGGACATTGATACCAATGACTGGGATGCTAAAAAACGTCCGACTCTCTTACCCACTATGCTAAGAGATATCTGTCGCCAAAAAGGCGGTGTGGTACTTTTCCACGACATTCAAAAATTTACCGTCGATAATCTTCGTGACTGGATTCGGGCGATTAAAAGAGAAGGCCATACTTTTAAACCGATGGAACACTTTATTCCAAGAGCGGCGGAACCTCTTCCACCGGAAGCTTGTGAAGAAGATAGCTTTAGGCCCGTTAAGGCCCTTCGAAAAGAAGTGGACGACGTTCTAGAAATGATTGAAGAATAATTAGGAATAACTTATGAAAACAATATCGACTCTTGCCCTTGCCTCACTTTTTATCACCTCGGTTGCTTGCGCTCAAGCTCCAGTGTTCACCACTCTAAGCTCCAGCGGCAAAGATGTCTTTGCGGGTGTAAAAAAAGAAGCTAAAGGCATGGAACCTGAAACTTATCTTCTGCAAGTGAATAAAGATCTCACTTCAAACAAGATCGCTCTTCCGACAGAACTTTCTCACCGGGAAGTCGTGGCGCTCTTTCCAGCTGAAAAAAATCAACTGGTGGTGATGAGCCAAAGGACTGTAGAACAAGGCGATAATCCACAATTTCATAGCTATAATCCTGCGAAGAAAGAATGGAAAAAACTCGCTGAAGTTCAGTGCATGACTTTTGCCAAACTAAAAGTAGAAAAGTCTTCTGTCACCGTTAATTGCCTTGAAACAAATGAGAAAGGCGATGAAGTTGAAACTCAGAAGAAGGTCGTCCTAAAAGACGTCGTTTTAACGAAACCCGGCGACATCTCACTTCCGCTGGCGAAAGTAGAAGACAAATCCCTTAAAGCGGAACTTGTTGGCGACTCTTTCGAGTGGAAAGAACTCAAAGTCGGCCATGACAAGAAAGAGAAAGTCTTTCGTCCGTAAGGTAGCGTCTACCTTTTTGCAATCGTGAAGTAATTCAAGTGTATTGGGTGAATATTCTAGTTATTTTCATCACCTTAAACTAATGAACCTCTTTAAGAGGTTTATATGGAAGAGATGATTGCAAGGTGGATTCGCGAGACACTCTATGAATTAGAAAGAGCTAAGCAGAATGAGAATCTATTTAAGATGTATGAAATGAAACGGTTACATCTTGCTTTGGTAGCCATGAGAGACAGGCTGACTGATGATTAAAATATTTCTTACGCTCAGCCGATAAAAGAGAAAAGGATACACAAATGAATACTTCAGAATCACTTGAAACCCTCTATCGGATTATTCTGGAGCTCAAAGGTCCCAAGGAAGCCAAAAAATTCACCTCTGATGTTCTTTATGGGGTCATTTGTGAAATCCAAGATGAAGGTCAAGAAGTATCCGCTATCGCTCTAGATCGAAAGCTCGCCAAGATCGCATCTGATTTTAAACAGGTTGCTCATAAAACTTCCGGGGTTGCTTAAGTCAAAAGGTAGACGCTACCTTTTCTTGACAAATAGCACCAAAAGAACGATTGTCCGCCAATGCTTAAATTTAATGAACTGCCTCTTCTTGAGACTATCCTGAAAAACCTCCAAGAAGCTGGCTATGAAACTCCCACTCCCATTCAGGCCCAGTCGATTCCTTCCCTCATTGAGGGTAAAGACCTACTGGGAATCGCACAGACCGGTACCGGTAAAACCGCGGCCTTCACGGTCCCGATGCTGCAAAAACTCGCCGGCCGCGATTTTAGTCTAACTCCAATGCGCCCGCGCTCATTGATCCTGGCCCCTACCCGCGAGCTCGCTTCTCAGATTAAAGAGAACCTCGATAAATACGGAAAAGACTTAAAAC